>JAFSTG010000093.1 GCA_017450605.1 Paludibacteraceae bacterium
GACCCTTGGAGGAAATACGGCTCGCCATCGACTCCGTCGCGGAGGAAGTGCCTTTCTACGGTCGCGACATTGCGGTACTGGTGCGCGATATAGCTGATGCCAAACTCAACAAACGCGCCTCAGCACTTCTTACCAAACGCGAACTGGAAATCATCGAGGCATGTTGCTCAGGCAAACTGGGCAAAGAGATAGCGGATGAATTCCACATCTCCCTCCGCGCTGTCAACTCCCATAAGACCAATATCTTCAACAAACTCGGCATCTCCTCTTCTGTCGAAATGGTCCGCTTCGCCATAGAGCACGGCATAATCTGATGCTACCTTTCATTAATATCCTGAACATTCAAGCACCTTGCATTTCAATGCGGGGTGTTTCTTTTGTCTATCCCCTCGTCCTCCACCATAATCCTTCACGATAATAACATTGCCCATTACGCGGCATAGTATGCCGCTTATTATAAATGATGGTTCAAGACAACTTTAGAGTGTTAGATGAGGGTGTTTCAATATTGACACACCCTCATTTTTAGTAGATCAAAATAACCCCAATTTGATTCAAAAAGAATAAATTAGGGTTATTCCCCGACTCTTACGACAGCCAAATGGATAAACTTTGATTTTTAACAACCCCTCTTTTTTTGAGGCTATTGGCAAAGTAACCGTTTCTTTCCGTTTTGGATAACGATGCCGCGGTAACCTGTCCCTACCCTTCTTCCTAACACGTCGTACATAGGCGCATCTGTGTCCGGAGAGAGGCTGTTGTTGGTACCCTCTGCGACATCCAGCACGTACTGATTACTACGATTCACGTCTCTCACGCCGGGTTTGCCTAAATATAGCGGTGAACCTTTGTCGGTCAGCAGAGTGCCCTGTACATAGACTTTATGCCCGATATTTTCAGGATGGTCAGCTACATTGAGTACCTCGCGTGCTTCCTGACCAATCTGCACCGTTATTATCCTACCCATGTCAGTCTCGTGCGGGCTGTCAGCCAACACTAACGATAGTTTGTCGTCTGTGCAGATACCGTCGAAAATGTCGTTATATCTCTTGGCGGCTCCCAGTATATACCCCGACACCCAATAATAAGTGTCTGACCACACCGTGCCGTCGTTTTCGGCAAGTAGCAGCCGGTCGGCAACAGTATATGGGTTATCCTTCGTGCCGCTTCCTTGCAAATTGAGTTCGCTCACCTCGAGCATCAGCATTATCTGTTTCTCCACTACAGTATTATCGGAACCTGCAGCACTGAGTTTCAGGTACGCTCCATGCATACCCACACCGGCACCAGTGTTGCATGTCACCGTCAGTGTGCCGCCTTGTGCCGGCAGCTGCTCCGGTCCGACTGAAAAGAGCTTTGCCTCATCGCCAACCAACGTAGCTGTTATTCCTTTGTCTGTGATGTTATAGCCCACTATGCTGACCTCGCGACTGACGCTTGCGTAGTTATATCCAAGCAGCCCGAAATCGATAGTATTGCCGTCAGCAAGGCGTATGCCCGGAGCATCGGGAGCAGCGGCTGTCAGCTTGATGTCGTCGAGAAAGATACGCTGTTTCTTAGCGCCGGTCGAGAATGTTATTGTCAGTTCGTCAGTCACATCCGTTATCTTCACCTCAATCAGGTTCCAGTGTTTCTCTAATGCGAAAGTTGACTTCTCTGCCGTACCGCCCACTACGTTGATTGTTACCGAAAAATTCTTCTCTTCGTTCCATGGAGCTGCGCGGAACGACAGCGTTACATCGCCACTACATTCGATAGCGGGTGTGGTGGCTTTGCCCTGCAACGAAGAGGTTCCCAATTTGATGCATTGGTTGGCACCGAACACATTGTCGAATGTCCAGCCTTCGTTGTCAGTAAAGACTACTATTTCGGTAGCTATATTGCCCGACCACAAATCGTCGTTGCCGCCGGTAAAACCATCGTAGAGCTCGTCGTCGCTTATACAACCGTCGAAAGTCTCGTTGAACACTGGCTGTTGTGCTAAAGAAGAAGCACTTACGGCAATTACAAAAATAGAAAATAATAGTTTTTTCATGGTGTTATGTATGTTGTGAAATATCGATATTCTCATCAGGAGCATCGTTGTAATATCTGCACACGATATGCGCAAGCATGGGTCCTCACCTACGATAGGATGCAACATCAAATTGACCGGTTGGACTCATACAAAGTGCAAAGTAAATGATTTTTTTTGTATTGGGCAAATGCTATATGATTATTTGTTTTTCATACTATCTTACCTCCTATAAAAATGTTCGTGTCGCCAAAAGTCAGTGTGTACTCTCTTGCATGAAAGGGACTATAGGTACCATATAGGAGTGATGTTGCACTGGCGATTGCTTGACATTTTGTCAGATTTGGCATGATAAATTTGGGTGTATGATAAATATTTACTAATTTTGCGTAGTCTTATTGGTGGTAATGCAGCGGCAAACACTGCAAAATGCACTATCATGAA
>JAFSTG010000094.1 GCA_017450605.1 Paludibacteraceae bacterium
GGGATGCTGCAAGAAGGCACAGAAATGCGAAGAAGGCAAAGAGTGCTGCGGCGACAAGAAAGAGTGCTGCAAGAAAGACGGTTGCTGCAAGAAAGACAGCACATGCTGCAAAATGGAACAAGAAGCTGTTGAAACCGAAGCTGTTGGGGATGCAGTAACACCTCAAAACGATGTTACTGAATAAGACAGCACACAAGGACTCATAATCAAAAAAAAACAGAGGCTGACCGTCTCTGTTTTTTTATTCAAATAAATTCTTTCACATCCTGATGGATGTGGCAATTTCTCTGAAAATTACTTTATCAACTCTGCATAGGCTGCCGCATCAAGCGAGTTGCCGAGTTCTGAAGAATCAGTTACCGAGATACGAATCATCCAACCTTCACCATAAGGGTCGTTGTTGACAAGCTCAGGTTGGTCGTTGAGTGTCTCGTTGAATTCAATTACCTCGCCAGAAGCAGGCATATTGAGGTCGCTCACGGTCTTGACAGCCTCAACCGAGCCAAACACCTCATTCTGCGAGAGAGTTTCGCCAACTGTGGGTACATCAACGAATACTATTTCGCCAAGTTCTGACTGTGCATAATCGGTGATACCGACAAATGCTTCGGTGCCTTCTACGCGAATCCATTCATGCTCGCGAGTGTAGAGTAAGTTTTGTGGAATGTTTGCCATGATTTTATATTTTTTAAAGATTTGTATTAATTCTCTTCTCAATGTTGAGCGTACAAAAGTACAAAAAATATTTCGATTAGGAAAGAAAAGTAACTGCCAATTAAAAAAAAATTGTAACTTTGCGGCGATAAAGCATTCAACACATATAAAACATATTTCATTTATGACAATTAACGACTACAAATTCGCCGGACAAAAGGCGATTGTTCGCGTGGACTTTAACGTTCCACTCGACTCGGAAGGCAAGATTACCGATGATACCCGAATTCGCGGAGCTCTTCCTACATTAAAGAAAATTTTAGCAGATGGCGGCTCACTGATTATCATGAGTCACATGGGTAAACCCAAGGGCAAGGTTAAAGCCGAGTTATCGCTCGGACAAATCAAAGATGCTGTTGCTGCTGCCTTAGGCACAGGTGTTAAGTTTGCTCCCGATTGTGCAAAGGCTTCTGATGCCGCAGCTGCTCTCAAACCCGGTGAGGTGCTCTTGCTTGAAAACCTGCGTTTCTATCCAGAAGAGGAAGGCAAACCTGTAGGTATCGACAAAGAAGATCCGGCTTACGAAGATGCCAAAAAAGCCATGAAGGCTGCGCAGAAAGAGTTTGCTAAGACATTGGCATCGTATGCCGATTGCTATGTAAACGACGCCTTCGGAACGGCTCACCGCAAACATGCTTCTACCGCTGTTATTGCCGACTATTTCGACAAAGACCATAAGATGCTCGGCTATCTGATGGAGAAAGAGGTTCAGGCTGTAGATAACATACTGAGCAATATTCATCGTCCTTTCACCGCAATTATGGGCGGCTCGAAAGTTTCAACAAAGATAGGTATTATCGAAAACCTTATGGACAAAGTTGATAACCTTATTCTTTGCGGTGGTATGACCTACACCTTTGCCAAAGCACAAGGCGGAAAAATAGGTAACTCAATTTGCGAGGACGACAAGCTACAACTTGCTCTCGACATTATCGAGCAAGCAAAAGCGAAAGGCGTTAACCTCGTTTTGGGTAGCGACTGTGTAGCAGCCGACGCCTTCTCTAACGACGCTCATACACAGGTTGTTCCTGCCAACGAAATACCCGACGGTTGGGAAGGAATGGATGCCGGTCCGGAAACGCGCAAGGCATTTGCTCAGGCGATAGAAGGAGCTAAGACTATTCTGTGGAATGGTCCTGCAGGTGTGTTTGAGTTCGACAACTTCACAGGCGGAAGCCGTGCTATAGCCGAGGCAATAGCCAAAGCCACTGCTAACGGAGCTTATTCGCTGATAGGCGGTGGCGACTCGGTGGCATGTATCAACAAGTTCGGTATGGCCGACAAGGTCTCGTATATATCGACAGGTGGTGGTGCACTTTTGGAAGCCATCGAAGGTAAGGTTCTCCCCGGAGTTGCAGCAATAAACGACTGATAGTTAACATTCAACAGCTAACATTTCTTTAATATTTAATATTCTTTTTATGGAAATTGTAGGAAAAATAATCCAGATACTGCCTCTGCAAGAGGGTGTAAGTGCTCGGACAGGTAACCCATGGCAGTTGCAAACTTACGTATTAGAGACTCAGGAAAACTATCCCAAGAAGGTATGTTTCGAAGTATTTGGCAGCGACCGCATTAAAGCAAACGAATGTAAAGAAGGCGACTTGGTAACCGTAAGTTTCGACCTTGAGAGTCGCGAGTTTAACGGACGTTGGTACACAAGTGTGCGTGCTTGGAAAATTCAGCAAGGTGCTGTTGCTACAACTCCTGTTGCTGCCGCCGCTCCTGCTGCGGCAACAAGCCAGACGCCGGCAACACCTACTGCAGTAGCGCCGCAGCCGGCAACCACTGACAGGTTCGACGATTTAGCAGCAGAGAACGAAGGAGACGGAGATTTACCTTTTTAAATCAAACTAATCAGTTTCTATTAAGAAAGCGTTAACAATATTATTTACACTGCTCATAGCAGGAGGTTTGGTGGCATTATGCGTCTTACGCTGGAATGCTTGGTTCGGCAATCTGCCCGAAGAAGCATACAGCGTGGGGCGCGAGCCGCATAATGTAGTTATCACCTTCGGCGAAGATGCATTGCATGAGCGCACTATATCATGGCGTTGCGACACTATGATTCAGCCCTCGTATGCCATATACTGGAATAACAATATTCGCGATACCATTTTGGCTGTAGGTCGTCTGGTTGAATCGCGTGCGGGCAAGGCAGCATTTTACCATGTCAGGTTAAGACATCTTACCGCCGGCGACTACTATGTTGAACTGCATAGCGGATTGCGCAGCTCGGCTGTAATGCGCATGAGTGTGAGCAATCCTGAGCAACTCAACGAGTTTGTGCTCGCAGGCGACATACAAGACCTCAAAGGAGATTTCTCACAACATTTGTTTTCTGCTACCGACTCGATGTTTCCTAACGCTGCATTCTTTGCTCAAGCAGGCGACCTAATAGAGCGCCCTATGGATACTTACTGGCAAATGTTTTTCAATGCATACGGACACCAGACTAATCTTTTCCCCTTCGTTGCCGCAACAGGTAATCATGAATATCTTAAGGGAGTATATAAGCAGTTAGACAGTCGTTGGACAAGCATTTTTGTGAATCCCGAAAATGGTCCGAAGCGTGCAACCGGGCGCACATATTATATAGACTTTCCTAAAATGCGTTTTGTAGTTATCGACACCGACCAACTGCAACTCTTCTCTGATTACACGCGTGCCAACACATGGTTAAAACGTATTCTCAACGACGAAAAGGCCGCCGACAAATGGAAGATAGTAATGATGCATCATTCTGTTTATTCGGCAGGAATGGGCAGAAACAATCCTCTTATTGCTGCAGCGCTTTCAGGTGCTCTTCGACAGGCAGATGCTGTGTTTGCCGGTCATGACCACAACTACGCCCGCCGTATTGTTTGGGATACCGACCACAAGGCTGATTACATTAATGTTGTAACTACAAGTTCTGAGAAGTCGTATCTTGGCAGGTTAAACCCCAAAGACGACCGACTCCTTACTGCGCACCCCGTTGTTGAGCACATCCGTCTCAACGATACCACACTGACAATAGAGACATGGAGAGTTGACGACTATTCGCTTTACGACTGTGTTGTTTTGCATAAAGACGGAGTGGCAGACGATTACTATGAATCTGAAAAAGAGATTTTACCTATGCCGGAGCGGTATATAGGTGTTGATAACAGAAAAACACGTAAGTTCTTAGAGCGGCGTACAGAGAGAGGCAGTTATGAATAGGCGGAAAAATATATCGCGCATATTTAGTGTGCTCCTTGTAATGGCTGCCTATGGATATCTTGCCTATAAACTTCTTACCTTCGACGGCTATTCTGATTTTGCCGGTCACTTTCGCTCTGCAGGTTGGCAGCAATATATGTTTCTTGCTATTGCCATATCCTTATATCCGTTAAATATATTTTTTGAGTCGTGCAAATGGCGTTTTCTACTTCGCCACATTGAGCCAATGAGTCTGGCTCAGGCACAGCGTCAGACTTACTATGGTGCTATGGGAGCGTTTCTTACTCCCGGCCGATTAGGCGACTACCCCACCCGTGTAACAATGCTCAGGCATAAAGAGCACTGGTTGAGTGCAATCAGTCTTGGATTTGCCGGCACCTTTGCTCTCTCGTCGTTACAAATAATGCTCGGTTTGCCGGCTGCAATATCAACACTTGGTGTTAAGTGGTATGTATATATCATTGGAGTATTTTTTCTGATTTGTTTTTTCATGTCGCCGTTTATATGCAGGCATATCCCTACTGAAAATATTAAAACCGACAAACTAAAATCGGCGATAGAGGTTATAGGTGGTATTTCGATTAGAGATATGGCGGTGCTCATCGGTTTGAGTGCTTTGAGATATACGGTATATTGCTCGCAGTTAGCGTGTGTTATGTGGTGCTCCGGAGTAAACCTATCAGTTGGTGATATGATAACCGCCATTCTTGCATTCTATCTGTTTGTTACTATCACACCTTCGCTTCCGGCAGCGGATGTCGGTATCCGCGGAAGTTGGGCAATAATCGTATTTTCACATTTCACCGACAATATAGCAGCAATAGCAATGGCAGTAGTGCTCCTTTGGGTTGTAAATAGTGTTCTACCCATGTTAACAGGCTCCGTGATAAGCAGGTTGCAGGTATCGCGTAGCACAAACAAAATAGACTAATTATTTGCATATTTAATAAATATTGTGTATTTTTGCACACTTATTTGAAACAGAGCCATGTATAATGCCCTTTACGCCACTAATTTTCTGTCCACACTGAATGACAACTACCAAAAGATGCTTGGTATGCTTGTTGTTACGGGGTGGGTTTCCTCAGAATGGAAGCCGCTTGTTATCAGTATCACAGGCGCGGCGTTGGTGTTGCCATATATATTCTGTTCTCCGCTTGCCAACCGAGCTGTCCAGCGATATGGCAAACAGCGTGTTGTACGTGTTTGTAAGATTTTAGAGATACCAATAGTATTGCTTGCTGTTTTAGGTTTCTTGCTAAAAGACCCCACATTCTTCACTCAGTATGAGAATACTACTATTATAGCCACGGCATTGGTAGTGCTATCGATATTCCTCATAGGCATACAGAGTAGTATGTACTCACCCGCTAAATACGGACTTATCCGCGACATTGGTGGTATAGAGAATGTGTCGAAGGGGATGGGTGGCATGGAGAGTCTTTCTTTCCTTGGCATGCTACTTGCCACCGGTCTTGCAGCTTTTATGGTAGATCATTTCTCTGAGCGCCCTGTGATATATAGCAGTTTGCTTTTGATATTAGCGGTTGCCGGGTGGATAGCCTCGTTGCTCATCAGTGCCGAAGAAGTTAATTCCGACCAGAAAGAGAGTCTTAACCCTTTTGCTTACATGAAGAGTTCTCACCGCATGGCACTTCAATACAAGGGTTTGAATTCAGTGATTTATGTGCTTAGCATATTCTGGTGGTTTGCCACGACCATTCAACTCTGCACGATTGTATATTGCCAAGATGCGATGGGTTTGGAGAAAGGTGAGCCTGGCATAATAATGTGCATTGCTGCTATCGGCATTAGTTTAGGGTGCGTAGTGAGCGGATACATTGGTAACCGCAGAAAGGGGGAAGTGAATAATGTGCCGCTTTACGGTTTGCTTATCGTATTAGGTTTGTTAGGGATTTTCTTACTCAATGCAGGGCATTATATTATTTTTACGATACTGATATTTTTCGTTGGGATATTCGGCGGGATGTTCAAAGTGCCACTTGATGCAGCCATACAAAGAACAGTCAGGCAAGAGGAGCTTAACACCATATTGGCATATTTCAATCAGGTGAGTTTCCTTTTCATGTTTGGCGCCAGCGTTACCTACTACATCATCACAGCCATATTGCCTCAGCGCTATGTATTCCTGATGCTTGGTATAGTAATGGCAGGAGCAAGCGCATGGTTAGCCTACGACTACCCCCCTGTGAAACAACATTTTTTTAAAAAATATACATCTAAAAAATCTTAAGATTATGGTAAGTTACAAAGAATTAGGTTTGGTTAACACGCGTGAGATGTTTGCCAAAGCCATCAATGGCGGTTATGCTATACCCGCTTTCAATTTCAATAACATGGAACAGTTGCAGGCTATCATCAAAGCATCTGCCGAGACGAAGTCGCCTGTTATCCTTCAGGTATCGAAGGGTGCGCGCAACTATGCCAACCAAACGCTATTGCGCTACATGGCTCAAGGTGCAGTTGAATATGCCAAGGAGTTAGGTTGGGAGAATCCGCAAATATGCTTACACTTAGACCATGGTGACAGTTTCGAGTTGTGCAAGAGTTGCGTTGACTTTGGTTTCTCGAGTGTGATGATTGACGCTTCAGCACTTCCTTACGAAGAGAACATAGCCCTGACCAAGCGCGTTGTTGACTACGCTCATCAGTTTGATGTTACGGTAGAGGCAGAGCTTGGTGTTTTGGCAGGTGTAGAAGACGAAGTTCAGGCAGAAGAGAGCCACTACACACGCCCCGAAGAAGTTATCGACTTTGCTACTCGCACAGGCTGCGACTCGCTTGCTATCTCGATAGGCACAAGTCATGGTGCATATAAGTTTAAACCTGAGCAGTGCACCCGCGACCCGAAGACCGGTCGTTTGGTGCCCCCACCATTGGCATTCGATGTTCTCGACGCTATAATGGAGAAATTGCCGGGCTTCCCGATTGTTCTACACGGCTCTTCGTCAGTACCACAAGAGTATGTAGATATGATTAACCAGTACGGCGGCAAATTGCCCGATGCAGTCGGGATACCAGAAGAGCAACTTCGCAAGGCAGCCAAGTCGGCAGTTTGCAAGATTAACATCGACTCTGACTCTCGTTTGGCATTCACAGCAGCTGTGCGCAAGGTATTCTGGGAGAAGCCGGGAGAGTTCGATCCGCGTAAATATTGCGGTCCGGCACGCGACTTGATGACAGAGCTTTACAAGCACAAAATAATAAATGTGCTTGGTTCTGACGGAAAAGCATAAGGACTGATATGTAAAACTTGCTGCCCACGCGGGCAGCAAGTTTTGTTTTTTATCAGATTACACTTAATGGAAATCAAATTTTAGATTTCAAAATTCAGATTTCAAATAATTATCAACTATTATGTACAGGATTAAATATACAAAGGAGGAAGTATCGGCAGCTATTGACCGCTTGGCCGCTCAGATTACTCCGTCAGCCGACACAGTGTTTTTAGTGTTAATGAACGGCGGAGCATGGTTTGCTCACGAGTTGATAAAGCGTTTGGGTGATGTTCCATTACGGATAGAGTATGCTCGTTTGTCGTCGTATGAAGGCAAAGAGCAGGGGTCGCTTTGCATCAGTTACATGCCTCAGATTGAATGGCGCAGCAAGGATGTTATTGTGCTTGACGACATTTGTGACACGGGTAAGACTGCAAACGCGGTAAACAGTTATCTTGCGCCTTACAATCCTGTATCGATGAAACTGATAACGTTGTTATCGCGTAAGGGGAGATACCATCTTGATGAAGGCATAGAGTTTATGTCAGGGATAGAAGATGACTCGGGCGATTTCTTTGTAGGTTGCGGATTAGACGACAACGGCATTGCCCGTAACCTGCCTTACATCGGGATAGTGGAATAACTGTATCGGTTTATATAAATATGTAACCTAATATACTTTTTTTCACCATTCACCCTTCACCTTCCTTTTCATATTACGAATTGAATTTGTTTGAAATGGTATGTGCGTAGAGTACCTGTTTGGTCTTGCAGTATGAGTCTGCCGAAATTATCAACATTGACGATTCGTGCTAAGAAGGTTTGCTTTTCTTGTGTTTGATTTTGGCAAACAATATTAGTAGGTTTTGTTGAGCATTCTCGCTCGATATACTGAAACATTTCATTTCTGCGGTAGAGCATCGCCATATACTTTTGGTGAAGCGCCAAGGGTTGCTCTAATAGTGGAAGCAATCGGCCAAAGCCGTTAAGTATATTGTTAAGTATGGGGAAAATCTCTAATTGTTGTTTAGCAAAAAAACGGAGTGATGCGGGGTTAGGTGCTGAAGATTGGAATACGAGTTGGTTGACGTTGAGTCCTACTCCGACTATAGATGCGTTGACCGAAGATCCTAAGAGTTGATTTTCGATGAGAATACCGCACACTTTCTTGTCGTAGATATAGATATCATTAGGCCATTTTATTTTGACGGCGTTGGCATGCTCTGGTGCAGTTTCTGACAAGAGTTGTTTGATGACTTGTGCTATAGCGAGACTTACGAGTTCGGTTATCCGGAATTGTTTTTCGGCGGCTATATTGGTGATTATGAGCGTAGAGAAGAGCAGGTTTTTTCCTGCTTCGCTTTCCCAAGTGTTGCCTTGTTGTCCTCGTCCGGCGGTTTGGAAGTCGGTATAGAAAGTGGTGAGATTGTCGATTTGCTCGCCGCGTTTTTGCCTATCTGCTATATATTCGAGCAGACGATTGTTGGTGCTGTCGGTTTGTTGAAGAAAGTGAATCATGTTAGAACAGGTATCCCATTTTAATATAGAAGTTAGCCAGTTTCTGATTATCTTGTCTGTTGATTGGCATAGCCCAGTCGGCAGATAATACGAAGTTTTCGTTCATACCTATTTTGAGTCCGACTCCGGTTGTCATGTGCGGCAACCATGCATTCTTGTCTTTAGTATCGAAATAAGTGTCGTAGTCGTCGCCCGCAGCAGTCATACTTGCTAACAAATTGACGTATTTACCGTTGGTGTGCGTTTCTACGAGTTCATTGAGGTCGTAAGGCTGCGTTATCACACCAAGGTCGAAGAATGGGTTGAGTCCGACGTAGAAATGCTGACGTCCGATGTCGAAATCAACTACGCGGAAACGAAACTCCACATTGGCAAAAGCGAATCCGTTAGCAAGGATACGGTTAGCCATCATACCACGTATGGAGTTGCCTCCGCCGAGTCCTTCGTAATAAACTCGCTGAATAAAGAGTGTGTTAAGGTAGTTGTTCATATAGAAAGGCGACTTGCCTGCAATATTATTCTGCGTCCCGAGCCGATAGGCAAAAGTGATACGTGTGACGCCTTTTTTATCGGTGTAGCAAGGCACATAATGGCGGAAAGTGAAATTAAACTGCAGGTGGTTGTAACCGGCAGTAGCCTGATTGCCATACGCGGCATTGAAAGCAGCCGAATATGTAAAGAAGGCGTCGGTGTAGATACCTCTGTTAGGACCTTGTCGTTTATCGCGTGTATCGTAAGTTATACCTGCTCGCAGGTAGGGGTGCCATCCTCCATTTTTCTCGTCGGCTCCCACAATTCCCCATTGCTTGTATTTCTCGTAGAGGAGAGTCTCGTCGGGATTCAAAGCCTTTTGATGTTCTAATGTCGGGTCATAGACATTCTTGCCGTTGAGCATATTGATATCGCAGTCGTCAATTATATATCCCAACACACCAAGTCCGGCATCCCACTTGAGGTTTTTATAGATAGTGCCTTCTATGTCGCCTGCCACTCGTATGAGGTCGCGTTTGTATTTATAAAACACTCGGCTGCGATAGTTGCTGATATCCATCTTGTCGGCATTCTTATTCCAGTTATGCCATGTATAATGATAACGCGAGTCGTATCCGTTGAAACCATAAAAGTCGCACATAGCATCAGGCAGATAGGTAGCATCCAAGGTAATGCGATGATGTGGAATAAGATATTTAGAATCGTAATTGAATCGGAAAATGCCATGGTGCTTAGTGGTGTAAGCAGCTTCGAAGTAGAGCGAATGAATGTATTCGGGATACTGTGAGCCGTCGCCATAATAATACACATTGGTCAGCACGCCTCCTTGGAAACCATAGTCGGCATCGTAGGCGACAGATGGCAGGATACCGAAATTCCAGCCGGTTTTTATTTTCCTTCCGAGCGAATCAACCTCTTGAGGTTTTTCTTTCTTTTTTGCCTCAGCAATAATTGGCAGCATGATGACCGCCAACAAACAAATAATACATTTTCTCATTTTATCAAAAAATTTATGGGCTGAGCGCCAGCCATTTATTGCAGCACAAGCGCTATCATCACTCCGAGATAAGTACCTATGGCATAACCTATAAGTCCGATTACGATACCTGAAATCAGCACTTTTTTATTTTTCATTGCTCCCACCACCGGGGGGACAAATGGAGGCGAGCAGAGCAGAGCCACCTGACTGACGCAGAAGAGGTCGCCGCTCACTTTGGCAATACGGCAGAAAAGCAGATGCAGCACCGCCGCAACAAGCATTACCCAAAGCACAAACATACCAATCATCAGCGAGCCGCCATTCACGCTATGAATATCGAAGAGCGAGGCGACAATGACAGAGAATATGAGAATAAAAAACATACCCAGCTCGAAAGTTTTAGGCAGCTCGCGCACTTTCTTAAAGAATGATGCTATGATAGATAGCGTCGTGATGGTGAGTATAACCACAAGTTCGTTAAGAGTGCCCGTGATGAGAAGAGCCAAGCCTGCTCCGATGGCGAGAAAGAGTATGCTCAGAGCCAATCCCGCAAACATTCCGCCAACATTCTTACGGCTAAACATGTCACGGTAGTTCTCTACGTCTTTGGTCCCGATATTTTCGTCGGCACGCCCTTTGCGTGTTATATCCTCGTAAGGCAGAATACGGCGGAAGACCTTGTAGCCGCCTCCAATGATAAACAAGATATAGGGCGTGGTGAATACCATCTCGAAGGCAAGGACGATAGCCATTACTGTTTTGTCAACTCCGAGCGAAGCACCTATGGCATTGAAATTCATTGTGCCGCCAGTGTAGATACCGGTCATCATAGCTGCCACTTTGTTAAATTCCGGGACTTGGGGAGTGCGGAAGATAAAGTAACCGCTTATTACAGCCGCAACTACTGCGCATATACCTCCTACAAGCGACCATAACGTTTTAGGCAATGCCTTAGTCCATAGTTTGAAGTCGCAGTTAAACAACATCAGTGGTATTGCCAGTGGCACTGCTACCGACATCAGCGTGGATTGCAGTTTGCCGAAAGTAAGAGCTTCGGCTGTATCGGGCTCGAAATGTACAAAGCCCGTGAGGGCAAACACGATGCCGACGACGTATGCTGCCACTACTGTGCCGATTTTCTGCATCCACGTCCATCGCTTAAAACACTCGATGATGATAACCGGCACGAGTATATACAACGCAATAATAATAAAAACTCGAATCATATTTTAATTTTTTTATTGTCTTTTAAAAAACCGTTATGGCACGTGCAACTTCTCCGTGCGTCAGCTGCGACTTGCGGCTTGCAGTCTCCTGAACTGATAAACATATTCTTGGAAAAACATCCAAAAAGGTAATCTTACAAACAAAGTGAGCGGCAGTAGCAGCAACTGCCACACATACTGCACTGAGTTTTGGAAGGCAGGGTCTTTTATTCTTCTGCGTATCAGCGGTAATGCAACCCATAGAGGGATGGTAAGTGCGGCGCTTAACAAGAAAAGAGGCAGCAAAAGTATAAGCATGACCGTCAGCATAAAACGATGTGGCTTAGGCTGCTTAAACCTATCGAATGGTGCGGGAGGATTAGCAAGAAGCGAGGCTATATTCTCGTCGTAATACTCGTCGTCGGGCAGCCATAGTATTAGTTTGCGCATCCTCAGTGTCAACTCCTCGCGCAGAGCAAGTATAAGTTGCGGGCGCTCAAGCGAGTCATGCTCAAGGCAAAATTCGGTTACGTTTATCGGTTTTCCAATATTGATAGTCAGGTCGTTCCAGAGGTGGAAATAATCGCCGTATTCTATTCCTATCGGCACTATATATACAGGTTTTTCAGCTCCGAAAGCGTCGTTGGCTTGCAAAGCGATTCTGAATATACCCTTTGTAAGAGGTAGCAGTGAGTGTTTAGGACGATGAGTGCCTTCGGGCAAGATACAAAACGGCACTCCGTCTCTGAGGGTATCTACCGCAGCGAGGAAAGTATCTCCATTCCGGCGCACCTCGTCTAAACCATCTCGTGCACGACTGATTGGCATTATTTTGAGCCAGCGCAGGATTTTTGCTATCTTAGGATTGCGGAAGATATCAGCTCTTGCCACAAAGACTTTTCTGTTTCTGTCGATTCCCAACACAGCAAGTGCATCGCATAAACCATTAGTATGATTAGGGGCAAAGATAACAGCGCCATCAGAAGGAATATTCTCTCTGCCGATACATTGAGTGCGCCGATATGAACGACGAAACATCCAGTCAACATAGGGTCGAAGGAAAGCGTATAACCTGTCTGTGTCTTGTATCTTTGCCATATTACAATTTCGCTTATAATAGATTGCTCTATTTGTGAGCCTTGTAGATATCGTTAAGGAAGCGTTGTATTTCTTTTTGAGCATTCATCACTTTCCCTTTCTGGTTGTTAACCACCACAGAGAAAGCCCATGTGTCGCCATTCTCCGCCTCAATGTATCCGGCATAACTTTTCACAGTAGAAGTAGTGCCGGACTTGGCATGCAGACGATGCTCAAGGGCAGTTTTGTAGCAAAACGAGCGCAAAGTGCCACTCTCGCCGGCTACAGGCAGAGAGGCATAGAAGTCGGCAAAATTCTTACTCTTGTACATATATGCCAACAAAGCAACAAACACCTCAGGTGAAACAGCATCGATAGGAGCCAAGCCGCTACCATCTTCTATTCTGCAGGCCGAGAGATTTATCTTTCGATTTTTCCAAAACGAGTTGATTATAAGTTGCGAATTGCTTATTGTTGTAGGCACTGTTATGCGACTGCCAAGATACCGAAAGACCTGCTCGGCATAGTGATTGTTAGAATTGATATTGGTCTCGGCTATTATGTCGCGAAGAGGCTCCGAGAGGTGTATATAAAGCATTGTTCGCTCTACGGGGTTGCCATTGGCATCGAGTTGCTGCTCGGTAATATATGCGGGGGCGCCACTAACCGTTACACCTTGCTCTTGGAGATTTGCTTTAAAATGTCTCGCCAGCAACAAACCGGGGTTGGGCAAGTCGCCTTTCACTCCGAAGATACCCCTATTAGACGGCACTGAGCCAACAAGATAACGTGTGTTATTGAGTGGCATACCGTGGACGTAAGCCCCGTCGTATTCTATCTTTGTGCAGCGAATATGATTTTCGAATTGCAATTCTTCAACCTCAGGAAGAGTCTTAACCACCTCAGCCACAGAGCCTATCTCTGCCGAGCGCAGTTGAATATTCACAGTATTGTCGAGGTATGCCAAAGAGAATATCGCAGGTGCGTAGTAGTTGCCAATATCCTCCCACATCCATGCAGGATTGACGGCATCAGCATCGAAAAAGCTCATATCCGCCACTATATCACCATTTATCTGTTTTATACCTTTGCGGACAAGCATCTGTGTCCATTTATATAAAAACATCTGATTTCCGACCTTCTGACTTCCGAGAGTGGGGTCGCCTGTGCCTCGTATATACACATTGCCATTCAGTATTCCGTTCTCAATTTTCCCATCAGTCTCAAGATAAGTTTCAAAACGGAAGTCGCCACCGAGCATCTCGAGAGCAGTAGAAGTGGTGAGCAGTTTCATTGTAGAAGCCGGAGCCACTACGTTATTGGCACGGAAAGAGGCATATACCTCGCCTGTACGGAGATTCTTTACAAGATACCCCACAATGGCATTAGAAACTGTTTCAGAATTAAGGAAGTTATCTTCGGCTTCGCTTGCAAACAAAGGAAATGCGATGTAAAGTAACGAAAATAAAATGCACAAATAATGTCGATAAGCCATGAGATTAATACTGATAATTGCAGAATTAGAAATATTTTTAGTTAATCGGCGGCAAAGTTAGCAAAAAATTTGTATCTTTGCAAGCATATAACTTACACGCAATATGATTATCAACATAGGAAGAGAATTAGCAGCCGGTGGCAGGCAGACCGGCAGGTTGCTTGCCGAGCGCTTAGGATACCGGTATTTCGACAAAGAAATAGTTATCGAAGCAGCCCGTCGCAGCGGTATTAGTAGCGAAGCATTTGAGAGGGCAGATGAGCATTGCAACAAGTTTTTATTCGGTCTTCTTGGTTACGACGAGCGTCTTTTTGCATTACAAAGCGAGGTTATACGCGAGTTAGCGGGGGCAGGCAATTGCATATTTGTAGGCAGATGCGCCGACTATATTCTTCGCGACCGTGAATGTCTGAATGTTTTTCTTCGCGCCGGTTTTGCCGAGCGCGTAGAAAGACTTGTCGCGGGTGAGAAAATCGACGAGGAGCACGCCAAGCGCCTGATTGCTGAGACGGATGAAAAACGAGCTGATTATTATAACTTCTACACGGGTAAGACATGGGGCGACTCGCGCTCATACGATTTGTGCATCAACACGTCGAAAACAGGCATAGAAGGAGCAGTTGAGATTATTGCGTTGCAAATATCAAAGCTAATATGAGGAGATGCGGCACAAAAAGAGCAGAAAAAGTAACAATAAAAAAGTGGAAAAGACTTAAAAATTTGCAAGTGTGAGAAAAATGCATTATCTTTGCGCGCTAATTTGAAAAGTTATACGCTTGATATTCGAAAAAACAAGCAGGAGAATTAACAAATTAAAAATTCAACATAAAATGCAAAACAAAGGACTTGTTAGAACATTGGCAGTACTATTAGCTTTAGTATGTGCCTTTTACCTTTCTTTCAGCTTTGTAGTCAGTCATTATGAGAAGAAGGCTCAGACGGCTCCTGAAGGTGCTTCTGTTTACCTCGACAACATGGCGAAAGAGAAGGTGTGGTTTGGCTACACATTGAAGGAGTGTAGAGAAAAAGAAATCAACTTAGGTCTTGACCTTAAGGGTGGTATGAACGTAATTATGGAGGTGAGCGTGCCCGATATCGTTCGCGCACTTTCTGGTTACGACCAGTCGGAGAACTTCAAAGCAGCTATGGATTTAGCCATTACCCGCCAGGCTGCATCACAATCGGATTTTATCGACCTGTTTGGTGCGGCCTTCCAAGAAGTTGATCCGGGAGCACAACTCTCCACCATTTTTGCCAAATACGAGCTTAAAGACAAGATTTCGACTCAGAGCACCAACGAGGAGGTTCTTCGTGTACTTCGCGAAGAGACCCAAGCCGCAATCGACAACTCGTTTAACGTGCTTCGCACTCGTATCGACCGTTTCGGAGTTGTTCAACCCAACATTCAGAAGATGGAGCAGGCCGGTCGTATCTTGATAGAACTTCCGGGTATCAAAGAGCCTGAGCGCGTAAGAAAACTGCTGCAAGGTTCTGCAAATCTTGAGTTTTGGGAGACATACGATTTCAGCGAAGTATTCCCTAAAATTGCCCAAATCAATCAAGAGTTAGCACAAGTTCAGGCTGCCACCGATGCTGCTACAGCAACTGCAGAAGAGGCTCAGAAGCAAGAGCCTGCCAAAGAAGAGGTAGCAGAAGAGGGCTTAGATAGCCTTCAATTAGCACTTGCCGCTCAGGAGAAAGCAGAAGAAGACGAAGAACTGCAGCGTGAGAACTGGAAGAAACAAAATCCTCTTTTTGCAATTCTTCAACCTTCAGTAAACGGTGCAGGTCAGCCTTATCAAGGTCCGGTTGTCGGCACTGCGCACTGGTCGGATACGGCTGCTATCAACGCTATTTTCAACTCGAAGAACTCTCAGGCTGTGTTGCCACGTAACCTCCGTCTTTATTGGACGGTTAAGGCTATCGACGAAGCCGGCAGTTATTTCAACCTAATAGCTCTTAAGGCTCAGCGCGATGGTCGCCCGAGTCTGGCGGGTGATGTTATCACCGATGCACGCAGCGACTTCCAGCAGACCACAGGTGAGGCTTACGTAAGCATGTCGATGAACAAAGAAGGCGCCGAACAATGGTCGCGTCTGACAGGTCAGAATATAGGCAAGTCGGTTGCTATCGTTCTCGACGGATTTGTTTATTCATATCCTACTGTTCAGTCGAAGATTGACGGTGGCAACTCGCAGATTACCGGTCATTTCACTGTAGAAGAGGCAAAAGACTTGGCTAACACACTGAAGTCTGGTAAGATGCCCGCTCCTGCACGCATCGTTCAAGAAGATGTTGTAGGTCCTTCGTTAGGTCAGGAAGCTATCCGCTCAGGTTTGATAAGCTTCATCATTGCTTTCTGTCTCGTGCTTCTTTACATGATATTCTACTATGGTTTGATTCCTGGTTTGATAGCCGATGCTGCTTTGCTCTGCAACGTATTCCTGCTTATAGGTATTCTTTGCTCGTTCTCAGCAGTTCTGACGTTGCCGGGTATCGCAGGTATCGTTCTTACCATGGGTATGGCAGTGGATGCCAACGTGCTTATATATGAACGCATACGCGAGGAGCTAAAAGCCGGCAAGAATCTCAGCAAGGCTATTCAAGACGGTTTCTCTGGTGCTATCAGTGCAATTGTTGATGCCAACGTTACCTCATTCCTTACGGGTGTTGTTTTGGCAGTATTCGGCACCGGTCCTATCCGCGGTTTCGCCGTTACCTTTATGATAGGTATCATCTCGTCGTTTATGACAGCTGTGTTCATCACTCGCTTGCTTTTGGAAGACTACGCCAAGCGTCCGACAGCCAAACCTCTTAGCTTCACCACAAAACTTATGGAGAACTGGTTGCAGAATGTTCACTTCGACTTTATCAATGCTCGTCGTTGGTCGTATATTTTGTCGGGTGCACTTGTTGCAATAAGCATCTTTGGTCTTGAGCCGCATATCTTCGGTAAGTTGAACTTAGGTATCGATTTCTCGGGTGGTAGAAACTATGTTGTGCGTTTTGCCGAGCCTGTAAGCGACGAAGAAGTTACCGACCTCCTTATGGATGCATTCGATGGAGAGAAAGCAACCGTTATTACATTTGGTGCAAATAGTTTGAATCAGAAGCGTATCTCGACAAAATATGGTATCAATATACAAAACGAGACTATCGATGACGAGATAGAGCATCGTCTATACACCGCTCTTCAGTCGAAACTCGGCGATACCACTCTCGAGCAATTCAAAACCGGCACAGGTGGCGAAGAAGGTGTTAATATAGGTATTATGCAGAGCCAAAAAGTTGGTCCTTCGATAGCTGATGATATCAAGGTAGCTGCTATTTGGGCAATCGTAATTGCACTTATCGTTATCTTCCTTTACATTCTTATTCGTTTCCGCAACGTATCGTTCTCGCTGGGCGGTATCACAGCTCTTGCACACGACTCGATTATCATTTTGGGTGTATATGCATTGTTCTGGAAAATTATGCCTTTCTCCATGGAAATCGACCAATCGTTTATTGCAGCCATCCTTACCGTGATAGGTTACTCTATCAACGATACCGTGGTCGTATTCGACCGTATCCGCGAGTACAATAAGTTGTATCCGAAACGCGAGCGCAAAGTAAACATTAACGACGCTGTTAATGCAACACTCAGCCGTACGTTCTCGACCAGTATGTCAACCTTCGTGGTATTGCTTGCAATATTTATCTTCGGTGGCAGTTCGATTCGCGGATTCGTATTTGCATTGCTGCTTGGTGTGCTGGTAGGCACATATTCGTCAATCTTTATTGCTACACCTCTTGCTTACGACATCCAAGAAGCACAAGCAAGACGTCAGGCAAAGAAGGCTGAAAAGAAATAATTATATCTTAACTGTCGGATATCAGTCGGAGGCTGCAAGACTTTATGTGTCGGCAATCAGACTGATTTCCGGCAGTTGGTGTTTTTAGAATATACTCGAAAAATCATTAACACTTATTAAAAAATATCGTTATGAAAGCAATTAAAACTATGTCAATCGTGGCTGTAGCAGCCATGTTGGCAGCATGCGGCGGGAGCAAAGACCTGCAATTCAGTAAAACACAGATGACAATGCCTGTTGGCCAGACAAGCGACGTAAGCATCTTAGATGAATCGACTGCTGCGACATGGACAACCGCCAATTCGTTTATCGCTTCGGCCAGTGCCGACCCCGGTATAGCAACTACAGTGAAGGCAAACCACGTAGGTGAAACAACACTTACCGCCACTATCAGCGACACTAAGAAAGGCAACCTTGTTGTGAAAGTTGAACCAACCATCAGCCTTCTGAGTCGCGCCATCGATTTTTCAATCATTGGCAAGAGTCTTAGCGAATTACAAGCGAAATTTGGAGAGCCTGAAACTATAGTTAATACAGTTAGCAACAATCAGACCTTACATTTTGCCCGTTATATTGACACCAACAATCAGCAGCAATATGTTTATATGCTCGACGACAAGGATATGGTTGATTATGTACAGATTTATATTATTCTCAGTAACGCCAACCAAGTAACTAACTACGACGCATATCTCAAACAATGGGGAGAACTTGTATCGGCCGACCAGCAGAATTACCAATTCGTATATATAGACGGAGCAACACCCGAAACTACTGAACGTCTTGGTTACCCTGTAGCACAAAATATTATTCAGTTCCAAAATACAGGCCAGACAACAAGCACCGGCAGCCTGCTGTTTGCTATAGTATTTGGCAAGGTTGAGTTTACACAATCGGCTTCTGCTCCGGCAAAAGTGAAAGGACTCTAATACTTAAGGGTTAAAATATATGGTCAGCGGTCGGCTGGGAGCTGACTGCTGACTATTTTTTTAGTTATTAGAGATTTTAGAGACTTAGAGATCTTAGAGATTTTGGAGATATAAACTTTAAAAAAAATATTATGCGAATACATTTTATTGCAATAGGCGGTGCGGCGATGCATAACCTTGCCATTGCCGTAGCAGGAAAAAAAGGATATATAGTAACCGGCAGCGACGACGAGATATTCGACCCCGCTCGGTCGCGCCTCGAGCAGCACGGACTTTTGCCCTCTGAGGCGGGTTGGCATGCCGAGCGAATAACCAAAGATATAGATGCAGTAATTCTCGGTATGCATGCCCGTGAAGA
Source organism: Paludibacteraceae bacterium (assembly GCA_017450605.1). Classification (GTDB taxonomy): domain Bacteria; phylum Bacteroidota; class Bacteroidia; order Bacteroidales; family Paludibacteraceae; genus Colicola. The sequence goes on from JAFSTG010000094.1 coordinate 19,065, forward strand.
CAATCCCGAACTTGCCCGTGCCAGAGAACTCGGCATTAAGATTTACTCGTTTCCTGAATACCTCTATGAGCAGACAAAAAATAAAACTCGCATTGTAGTAGGCGGCTCGCACGGCAAGACCACCACTACAGCCATGATACTGCATGTGATGCAGCAATTAGGTATCGAAGCCGACTATATGGTAGGTGCACAGATAGAAGGCTTCGACAATATGGTCAGATTATCGGATACTGCCCGCTATGCCGTATTCGAAGGAGATGAATATCTTACTTCAGCACTCGACCGCCGCTCTAAATTTCACCTCTATAAGCCGCACACAGCAATACTTACAGGAATCGAATGGGACCATATAAACGTATTTCCCACATTCGACGAGTATGTGGGAACATTCCGGCAATTTGTCAATCTAATAGAGGGGAATGGCAGTTTTATATATTTCGATGGCGACGATAACCTATGCAAAATAGCCGGCAATGCCCGCACCGACATAAAACTAAAACCATATAATACACCACCCTACACAATAGAAAATGGTATATGGCATGTTGAGGGTCATGCGCTACGTGTGTTTGGTCAGCACAACTTGCAGAATCTGACTGCTGCCAGACTTGCATTAGATACTATCGGTGTTGATAAAGAACAATTTTACAATGCCATAGCTTCGTTTCACGGGGCAAGTAACCGCCTTGAGTTGGTAGCAGAAAACAAAGCTATCGGCGCTGTTGCATACAAAGACTTTGCTCATGCACCTTCTAAACTTCGCGCCACTATTAATGCCGTGAGGGAAGAATATGCCGACAAGCACCTTATAGCATGCATGGAGTTGCATACCTTTTCATCGCTTGATGCCCGATTCCTACCTCAATATAGAGGCACTATGAGTCGTGCAGATATAGCATTTGTGTATTTCAATCCGGTGGTGATAGAGCATAAACGCCTGCAACCACTAACAGCGAAGGAAGTACGTGAGGCTTTTGGCACCGACAACGTAGAGGTATTTACCGATAGCGTAGAACTGCAAAAGGCACTTCAAACACTCGATTACAAGAATGCTGCCTTGCTTATGATGTCGTCGGGGACATTCGATGGCATTGATATTCCGGGTTTTGAGAAACAACTCATTGGTGCGAGCAACTAAAATGAAGTTTGCTTAGTAAAATGTTCAGGTAAAAAAACTTTTACCTGAGCATTTTGTGTATAAAAAAATGATTATTGCATATTTCAAAAGTTATAGTTATCTTTGCAAGTCGCTTTTGAATATATAACTAACGATAATTGGTGCTGCAAGACCGATATAAAAAAAGACAACAATGACCAAACAAAACAAAGTAGATTCCCTATATATGCGTATGGCGCATATATGGTCGGAAAATTCATATTGTGAACGCCGTAAAGTCGGTGCACTTCTTGTTAAAGACAAGATGATAATATCCGATGGTTACAATGGCACACCCTCCGGATTCGAAAACACTTGCGAGGACGAGAACAACGTGAGCAAGCCATACGTTCTGCATGCCGAAGCCAATGCAATAACAAAGGTAGCCCGCTCTAACAACTCATCGGACGGAGCGACCTTGTATGTTACCGACTCGCCATGTATGGAATGTTCGAAATTGATAATTCAAGCAGGCATAAAACGTGTGGTTTACGACAGAGAATATCGCATCGCCGACGGATTGCTGCTGCTGCAACGAGCAGGTGTTGAAGTGGTTAGATTAAGCAACGAATGATAAGTTTTTAGATATGAAAAAGTATATATTTCCAACAATAGTTGTTGTCAGCCTTTGTTTAGGATTTGTAGGAGGCAATATGTTATCAGAGAAAGCGCATGCCCAATCGCTTAATTGGGGCGGACTGCGTTTTCACTTGGGTAAGGTAGATCAAACGATATCATATATTGAGCAAGCTTACGTTGACGAGGTAGATATCGACTCGGTAACCGACGAGGTTATGATTGATCTTATAAAACAACTCGACCCACACTCGGCATATATACCGAAGAAGGATTTAGAGATTGTTAACTCCGAATTAGATGCTTCGTTCTCGGGCATTGGTGTTCAGTTTTCCATTCAGAACGATACCGTTAGTATCGTGGCAGTGGTAAGTGGCGGTCCGAGTGAAGGTATAGGTATTCTGGCAGGAGACAAGATAGTGGAGGTTGACGACTCTGTGTTCTGCGGTAAAGGTATCAACAACGAGCGTGTAATGCGCACTCTGCGCGGAGAAAAAGGCACAAAAGTAAAATTAACTATTCGAAGAAGCGGCGAGAGTGAACCTCTATATTTTACTGTTACTCGCGGTGATATACCTGTTCATTCGATAGATGCTTCGTTCATGGCAACCAAGAACATCGGTTTTATCCGCGTATCGAAGTTTTCTGAAACCACTTACGACGAGTTTATCTCTGCCCTTGCCCGTTTGCGCTCTGAGGGAGCCGACAGTTATATCATCGACTTGCGTGAGAACTCTGGCGGTTATATGGACAAGGCTATTCGCATGGCAAACGAGTTTCTCTCGTCAGGCGACATGATTGTGTATGCCGAAGGTAGAGCTTACAACCGTTATGAGGCTCGCTCTAACGGAATAGGTCGTTTCAAAAATGTGCCTTTGGTGGTGCTTATTGATGAATTTTCAGCCTCAGCAAGCGAGATTTTTGCAGGAGCGATGCAGGATAACGACCGTGCTACAATCATCGGGCGTCGTTCGTTCGGTAAAGGATTAGTGCAGCAACAAATGCCGCTTATTGACGGAAGTGCTGTGCGACTGACAGTAGCTCGCTACTACACTCCCTCGGGCAGATGCATACAGAAACCATACGAGATGGGGAAAGGCGAAGATTATATGAAAGATATTATCGACCGCTACGACCATGGCGAGTTTTTCTCTGCCGACAGCATACACATGACCGATACTACAACATACCTTACGAAAAAAGGAAGAGTGGTGCACGGAGGCGGCGGAATAATGCCCGACATCTTTATAGGCAGAGACACATCGCTCAACACACCATGGTATAATCGTGTTGTTAACCGCGCATACACCTACCAGTTTGCATATCAGTACACCGACCGCCATCGCAAAGAACTTAATAAAATACGCGATTGGCAAGACATGGAAAAATGGCTGAAGAAACAAAATTGGATACCCGAATTTGTACAATTCTGCAAAGATAAAGGCGTCGAGCCAAACGATAAAGAGATAGAGAAATCGAAGCCGCTACTCCTCAGAATAGTCAACGCCTATATTGTTCGCAACACCTTAGGCGACGATGCTTTCTTCCAACTATACGAGCGCGACGATGAGGTAACACGCGAGGCAATACAACAACTCTCGCAGAAGAAATGATTATATTCTATGGCATTAAAAGAAATACCAAACACTTCAAAAAAATGAAATCCACAAGATACCTTCTTGCTATCATAGTTATGCTCTTCGCCATAGGCTCGAGTGCAAGCGAAGTGCCATCGGTTGTACTTAAAAACACTGATGGCAAAAATGTTGACACCGGCAAGCTGACAAACAATGGCAGACCTATTGTACTGAGTTTCTTTGCTACATGGTGCAAACCTTGTCTTAGAGAGTTGGCGGCTATCGACGATGTGTATGAACAGTGGCGGGAAGATACAGGTGTGCGTTATATTCTTGTAAGCACCGACGATGCACAGAATGTACAGAAAGTGAAACCACTTGTTGACGGACAAGGTTGGGAGTTTGAAGTCCTGCTCGACATCACCGGCGAACTGAAACGGCTAATGCAAGTACAACTGCTTCCACACGTGTTTGTTATTGATGGCAATGGTAAAATAGTATATAATCACTCGGGCTACACCGATGGTAGCGAGAACGAACTATATAAACAAATAGTAGCAGCCGACAATAAGCATTAGCAAATGGCATGAGCAGCTTTCTGATGAGAAAAATAGTATTTTCCATATTGCTTATTCTATGCTATAGTTTGGTAGCACATGCCGACAGCGATATCAGTTTCTCCGGTAGCCTGCAGCACGATGGTTTGTTTGCTATGCAAGACGATGAGATAGGCACTGAGGATTATAGTTTTCCGTATCTTAGCAACACCTACCTGAATCTTATGTTATCGAGTAAATGGGTAAATGCAGGCTTGCGCGTTGAGACCATGGAAGCTCCTCTGCCAGGCTATGAAGGCGGCTTTAAAGGAAGCGGTATCGGTAATATTTACATACAGGGTAAATGGAAATGGGGTAAACTCACTATTGGCGATGTGTATTCTCAGTTTGGTAGTGGTTTGATACTGCGCCTCTACGAAGAAAGGAATTTGGGTATCGACAACTCCCTTCGCGGCGGACGACTCGAACTCACACCTTATAAAGGCATACGTATAGAAGCGATAGGCGGCAAACAAAGGGTATATTGGAATTGCTACAACAAGACGGCATGGAACTTCAACATGAGTAAAGGAGCAGTAGTAGGAGGCGATATTGAGCTTGATATCGATGAATGGAGTCAGACCATGCAACAAAAAGGGATGACGCTTAACATTGGTGCATCGTGGGTTAGCAAATACGAACCACAAGATACCATCTTTAAGAGTTACGCTCCTCCAACTATTTACAACTTGCCTCGGTGGGTAGGAGCTGCCGATGCCAGAGTACAATTCGGCTATAAAGGTTTCTCGTTGCTTGCTGAATATGCGTGGAAAGCCAACGATCCTTCGGCAGATAACAACTTTTCCTACGCTCACGGCGAAGCTTTACTGCTGTCGGCAAGTTATTCTCGACGCGGATTGAGTGCGTTGTTGCAAGTTAAGCGCTCGGAGAACATGGCATTCCGCTCCGATAGATTAGCGAGAGGTAATGCCGCTTATATTAATCACTTACCACCATTTACACAGGCTCACACCTACTATCTTGCAGACCTAAATGCCTATGCCACTCAACTTCAGGGCGAATGGGCATTTCAAGGCGAACTGAGATATACATGGAAGCGCCACACCGCAATGGGAGGAAAACACGGCACAACACTACGCTTGCACGCTGCACATATTAGAGGCACAAGCGATAAAAACTGGTGGGCATCGACAAAAGAAACTTATTATACAGATATCAATTTAGAACTCAATAAACGCATTTCTAAACGCTGGTATATAAATGCCATGTATATGTATCAGACATTCAATGCACAAGTAATAGAAGGGCATGGTGAACTTATTCGCTCACATATAGTGGTTGCCGATGTTAAATATGTTACTTCCGACAAGGTCGAAATGCGAGCCGAGTTGCAATACCTCTTTTCCCGCCAGGATGAAGGACAGTGGCTATACGCACTCTACGAGTTATCGTTGTTCAACGACCTGATGATAACGGTTAGCGATATGTATAACATAGGTGGAACAGATATCTCATCCCGCCTAAACTACTATATGGTGGCAGCCTCTTATCAAAAAGGTGCACATAATATTTCTCTGGGGTTTGGACGTAGTCGTGCCGGCTATAGTTGTGTAGGCGGCGTATGCCGCTTCGTTCCGGCAGAAAAAGGGGTAAGAATAAACTATAATTTCACATTCTAACTGATGCGAAACACTATAAACGCAATATTATTTTTCCTAATAGGAATGCTGGCAGCTTGCGACTATATCCCGCCAAGCGAACAGCTGATTGAGATTGACGGCGTTACGTCTCAGCGCATTGTATTGCTAACTGAGTTTTCAGGCATAGGATGCGTAAACTGCCCTACTGCACAAGATATGGCAGACGAGTTAGAGAGAGGCAGCGACGGTCAATTGATAGTTGTTCAGATGCACCCTGCCACTAATGCTTTTACCTTCAGTGCTGACAAAGAATATGATTACACAGCAAAAGAAGCGGATATCTATTACTCGTTTTTCGGTGGCACAGCCACCACACCATTCCCTACAGGAGTGATTGATTTCAAAGAGATTAACAATAACAACTATTTTGCCGATTACACCACTTGGGGCAGTTATATACGTTCGCGGCAACAAGCAAAAACACAACTATCTGTCAGCCTGCAAAGCATTACTAACGGGAAGGCAGTTGCCATCATAGAGAATTCTACCGATACTGACATTGATTTTCAACTTATCTTCTGGCTTGTTGAAGACAGTATCTCGGGCAGGCAGTTGATGCCAGATGGTAGCGTTAACGATAACTATCTACATCGTCATGTATTTCGGGAAGCTTTGAACGGAGCATGGGGAACAAAACAAAGCATTCTCAAGCAATCTTCTGATAACTATAGGTTTAATTTTTCAGAGACCGACCTTAAGACGAAAGGCTACGACCTCTCTCATTGCCGCATAGTAGCTTTAGCTGTTTCTGCCGATATGAGCGAACTGCTTGCTGTCGGACAGGCAAAAATTACAAATAATGCTCAGGAAGAACCTTTTGTACTCACAATAAACCGAATAGGAGCGATTAGGGGCGATACTACAATAATTGTAAATGGTACGCAGATAGATGCTATTTCCGGCAAGGAGCAGATGGAAGTTCGCGGTTCAATATCGCTTGCACAACACATAGAGGTGGATATTGAAAGAGAAGAAATGGGCATTGAAGACCAATTATGCATAGGAGCATGCGTAAATGGCAATATGCAAACTTCACAGCATTTCGAGTTCAATATCAGTAATGCGTATTCCACATGGTATGCTCATTACTATCCAGCCGACCATAAGCCTGCAACAATCACTTATCGCTTCTATAACAGCAGCAGACACTTAAACCTAACCATTAGATATGAACCATAACAATTAATAATTATATAATACTATTTGTAATGAAAAAACTATCATTTAGCATTTTGGCTATTGTAGCAGTTGCACTGTGCATGTTTTCGTGCGGAAGTGAACCCAAAGAGCAGATACCTGAGAGTTTCCCGCGTAAACAACTTCTCGAGCATTTTACTTCTCAAAGTTGCGGATATTGCCCATACGGAATAAATTTCATAGAAGAAGTAACAAAATCAAGCAGCAATATTGTTTGGGTAAGTAATCATGCAGGCTTTGCCGACGACATATTTACAGTAAGAGGCAGCAAAACTATCGCTTCTACCTTTAAGATTAATAGTGCACCCACCATTATGCTTAATCGCGAGACGGTCAAGACAGACGAAGGCAACCAGCGTGCGTTTCATCCGTATTATCTGTCAAAAGTAATCGGCAGTCAGTCGGTTACAGCGCCTGCAAGTGTGGTTATAGACAACACATACGACGCTTCTACCCGCGATGTAAAAGTAAAAATTAGCGGGCAATGTGCTGACAAAAACATAACCCAATACAAACTTACCGTACTCATCAAAGAGAGCGGCATGGTAGCGGCGCAGTCAGACTACAACTACACCTTTGAGGGTTGGGAGGAGTTTGTGCACACTAACGCCGTTCGCGCATTCCTAAGCGACCCGGTAGGAGACGTAGTTTCACTTAAAAATCAAACATATTCTGCAGAATATGTCTATACACTAAGCGATAAATGGGTTGCTGAAAACTGCATGGTAGTTGCTTATCTGACAGAGGAAAGTAACACTCCGGTTGTCAATGCCGAAGAATGCCCGGTAGTAAGCGGTACAAAAGGCGGAACAGATATTGATGGCGGAGGTGTAACGATGGTAGCGGTGCCCGAAGATTATCCCGAAGAGGGCACGGCAATAGAACGTGTGGAGTATTCGCAGGCTCAATATTCACTTACAGGTAAAGTTGGAAACACCAATTTATTCTACATCATGCTCGTCGGACCTGACTACTTGTTTGAAAACGATTCTTACTTCCCGGCAGCCGAACTCTATATCGCAGCCGATGCCGATACTTTGCCTTACGGCACTTATGAACTTGTAGCACCAGAAAAACTTACGGCTGGTTCAGCACTGCAAGGATACAAGTATTAGACACCTACAGAAGCATACCTCGACGGATCTTCTCTGTACTATATAGATGCCGCCTACTACAAGACATATAAAAATATGGTTTACAACCAATTGTATCTACTCAACAAAGGTAGCATAGAGATAAGTGAGAGTGGCATAAATTACCAAGCCACAACTCTAAATGGTTCTAATACATCGGGAGTTTTCGAAGGCAAAGCCAAACTCCAACGAGTAGCAAAACGACTTAATAAACATCAACTAAATTAATATTACCATGACACTAACATTTCAAATTAACTACAGGGCTCAATGGGGCGACACATTGTGCATCGTTGAGACAGAGCAAGCCATATTGGGCTGGCAAGCAGCCACCCCTCTGACACTCACATGCGAGGGAACTGATTTTTGGACTGCTACTGTTCCCGTATCGGATTTTGTTGATCACATTGCTTATAAGTATGCGGTAAGACATGCCGATGGGAGTATGTTCTACGAAGACGGAGAAGTTCGTCAACTCAATCTAAGCACTGCTCAGACTAAGAAAGTCGTTATTCGCGATTTCTGGCAGCAGACCGACAACGAGAAGGCTTTTGAATCGACTGCATTCATTAAGGCTCTTTTCCATCGCGAGAAGAATATTAAACTACATCAAGCACACGGCAACGTATATCTGTCGATACATCTGCCACAGATTCTCCCTACACAGGGTGTTGCCGTTATAGGAAACATCGCCGAGTTAGGCAATTGGAATCCCGACGACAAGTTGGTGCTCAGCGACGCCAACTTCCCCAAATGGGAGACTGCATTTAAAGCACAACCCGAACAAGTCATAGAGTACAAGTATGTTATATATGAACTTGCCACCGGCAAAGTAGTAGATATCGAATATGGCGAGAACCGTCAGATATGGGGTATGCAGAAAGGTATTACCATCATGCAGAACGACCGCCATTTCCGACGCACTCAACCACGCTGGAAGGGAGCAGGTGTGGCTGTTCCGGTATTCTCACTTCGCACCGCCGATAGCTTTGGTATAGGAGAATTTCAGGACCTTAAAAAACTTGCAGACTGGGCGAAACTGACAGGACAGCAGATGATTCAGACCCTGCCAATCAACGATACTACCCTCCTTCGAACCAATCGCGACTCGTATCCGTATAATGCAGTGTCGGTATTTGCTTTGCATCCCATATATCTTAATATTCCCAAAATGGGCAAACTCACTGCTGCACAGAAAAAACGCTACGAAGCCACCAAAGAGGAGTTCAACCGCAAACCGATCAGCGACTATCAAGTTGTCTATGATGAGAAAATGAAGTATTTTGAGGCATTATATAAAGCTGAGAAAGATGCCGTGTTCTCGTCGGAAGAATACAAAACGTTCTTCGAGAAAAACAAAGAATGGCTCGTGCCGTACGCAGTATTCTGCTATTTACGAGACAAATACAAAACACCACATTTTGCTTCGTGGAAAAAACTGTCGGTTTACGACGAACATGCCGTTCTTAAGTTGGCCGACGAACAAGCGAAAGACTACGACAAAGTAGCCATTCATTTCTTCTTACAGTTCCACTTAGACCGTCAATTATCTAACGCAATAGCCTATGCACATAGTCAGGGAGTTGCACTAAAAGGCGATATACCTATCGGCATCTCTCCCGACTCGGTTGATGCATGGACCGACCCGCAACTTTTTAATCTCAATGCTTCAGCCGGTGCACCACCCGATGATTTCTCTATATCGGGTCAGAACTGGGGATTCCCTACTTATAACTGGGATGTGATGGCTCAAGACGGATTCCGCTGGTGGTGTCGCCGTTTCAAGAAAATGCAAGATTACTTCGATGCTTATCGCATCGACCATATTCTCGGTTTCTTCCGTATCTGGCAAATGCCTAAGACTGCTGTTTGGGGTCTGACCGGTCATTTCTGCCCTGCCCTGCCGTACTCGATGGACGATCTTTGGGGTATGGGAATGAAGCTCGACTACGACCGCATTGTCAAACCATATATACGTTCTAATTTCCTTGGCGACGTGTTCGGCTACGACACTGAATATGCGAAAGAGCACTTCCTCAACACCAACGATGGCTATATCTATTGGTTTAAAGACGAATTCGATACACAACAGAAGATACAAGCATGGTACGATGCATTGCCTGCCGACGAACAAGAGAAAAAGAAAAACCTCCTCAACGGACTTATGTACCTGCATTGTGAGGTATTGTTTGTTCCCGACCAACAGAATCCATATCTCTTGCACCCGCGTATTTCGCTTATGTCGTCGCATTCTTACAACGAACTTTGGGACGACCAGAAACGTATCTTAGAGCAGATACACAACGACTATTTCTACCATCGCCACAACGAGTTCTGGAAACAGTCGGCAATGCGCAAACTGCCTACACTGACAAGCGCTACACAAATGCTTGTATGCGGTGAGGACTTAGGTATGGTACCTGCATGTGTGCCCGACGTAATGCACGAGTTGCAAATCCTTTCGCTTGAGATTCAGCGCATGCCTAAAGACCCCAAGAAGTTGTTTGCCCACCCTGCTGACGCTCCTTACCTGAGCGTATGCACTACAGGCACACACGACACTAATCCGCTTCGCGCATGGTGGGAAGAAGACCGCGAAAAGACGCAACATTTCTACAACGAACAGATGGGTTGGTGGGGTGAAGCACCCGAGGTTATGACGCCTGAGATAGCAGAGTTTATCATCAATCAGCACATGTACTCGCCTGCTATGTGGGTTATTCTGCCTTTGCAAGACTGGCTTGCCATCGATGGTGACGTGCGACTTGCCGATGCACATGCCGAACGTATCAATCTACCCGATAATCCGCGTCATTTCTGGTGCTATCGTATGCATCTTAACATCGAGCAACTGCTCAAGTGCGATAATCTGAATGCTAAAATCAAAGAACTGACAAGCAGAAGATGAGATTGAAATCCAATATATTGTTATTGGTCGCAATAGCAAGTTTGTTAACTTTCGTTTCTTCGGCTAATGCCGAGGAGACGAAAGCCGGCAAGCGCGAAAGGGTAAAACAACATGTTGCTGCCCATCTGAAACCTTATGGTTTTGTTCGCAACTACTTCATTTTCGATAGTCGTGAGAACATTGCCGGACGTGGCGACATCTATAGTTATGTTCCAAAAGACATTCTTTGGAATCAGACCGAAGTTGACTCGTATTCGACAGGTATCAAACGCGAAGATTTGAATGCCAACCCTTCATTCCGCTTCTTAGCCCTGACCACTCGTTTCGGACTGAATATCGTTAATTATAAAGTTGGTAAAACCGAGTTCTCGGGTAATGTGGAAGCCGATTTCTATGCCGGTCTGACCGGTTCGACGGGTGTAGCATTGCTTCGCCTCAGACATGCTTACATGACGCTCGCTTGGGATAGTTTGCGAATTGACAGCACCTCAACTGCACGTGTAAGCCTGCTAATGGGTCAGACTTGGCACCCTATGGTAGTTGATATGGCAGATGTTCTCTCTCTCAACTCTGGAACACCTTTCAATGCTGACAGCCGCACCCCACAAGTCAGGATGGATGCCAAATTAGGTAAACTTTTCACGCTTACAGGTGCAGCAATGTGGCAAATGCAATACCCTTCGAACGGACCTATTGGTCCTTCTGCCGACTATATAAAATATTCGTGCACGCCTGAAGCCTTCGTAGGTCTCAGTTTCCAACATCCTACCGGAGTAATACTCCGTGCTGGCGCTAACCTGCTTAGTATCAGTCCGCGCCATACTGCATGGCGGGTAGGAAGCAACAGCGAATCGGTTGAGGTGAAAGTGAACGAGCGTATCACAACCGCTTCCGCATTTTTGTTCTTGCAATACTCAACAGGCAATCTCACACTAAAAGCCAAAACCATATTTGCTCAAGCCGGCGAACATTTAGCGCTTAACGGAGGCTATGGTGTGATGCGAGTTAATGCCATCGGCTCGTGGGAATATACGCCTACACGCAATCTCTCGTCGTGGATATGCTTTACCTATGGCAGCAGACTGAAAGGTGTATTCTTTGCAGGTTATATGCGCAATTTCGGCGTACGAGAGCACCTCGCCGTTAATTCTGAAGAAAATATTGTAGGCTTCTGGTTCAGCCAGACAAGTCAGCAAAATATCAATCGCCTATGGAGATTAGCCCCTGCTGTTATTTGGACGATAGGCAGATTCCAACTGGGCGCTGAATATGAGGTTACATCGGCTCAATATGGCGAAGGAGAGATTAGTGCAGCCACAGGTCTTGCAAGCAACCGCTTGCATTGGGTAACCAATCACCGCGTACAAATGATTACAAAGTTTAATTTTTAAGAGATACAAATTATCTATTTTCTTATATTAAATGAGGCTGTCTAACGTGAAGTTAAACAGCCTCATTTAATAACTCAGCAATTAGCAGTTCATAAGCCTGAAGGTGAGATATACTGCATAAACAACAAGCAGTAGTGCACCACCCCATCGTTTTATATCGCGCTTATGCGAGAACTTAATAAGGAGCCATACTATAACGCTTCCGAGAGTTGCCATTAGTGCATCAACTTCTATTCCTTCGTAGGTAGGCAACGGTCTGATACATGCACTCGTACCTAAAACAAAGAACACGTTGAAGATGTTGCTACCCACCACATTACCAATAGCAATATCACTGTTATGGCGGAAAGCGGCAGCAACAGAAGTTGCCAATTCGGGCAACGATGTACCAAGAGCCACTATTGTCAGACCTATGATAGCATCACTCACACCAAGGTCGGTAGCAATACGAACAGCACTTTTCACTATCAACTCACCACCTACCACCAAACCGATAAGACCAACAACTATCAGCGCTATTGCCTTCCATGTTGCCATCACATGATATTCCTCCGTTGTTTGTTCATCGGGGTGGTCTTTGGCATGCCGCATAGTAAGATACATGAAAATAGAAAAAAACACAAGCAATACTATGCCCCCCACCAAACCTATTCCTCTTGAAGTCTCATGAGGTAATGGGATAAGAATGAATGCGAGGACAAGCACACCTGCGAATGCACTCATGGGCACGTCAAAATCGCGGCTTCGCTTTTGCGAAACCACAGGATAAACTAATGCCGTACAACCGAGAATAACAAAAGTGTTAATAATATTGCTACCAAGAATATTGGTGATTGCAAGATCGGTTACACCATCCGAAACCGACACCATGTTAACCACAAACTCCGGCATAGAGGTGCCAAAGGCAACGACTGTAAGACCAATAACAAGGTCGTTGATTCCAAAACGTTTGGCAGTAGCCGAAGCACCTATAACAAGCCAATCGGCTCCCTTAACAAGCACTACAAATCCGACAATAAGGCTCAGGGCGAGCAACCACGGATTAGATAGAATAGTTTCAAATAGTTGTGTCATTCTTTTATGATAATATACTTTGGGAGCATGTATGCTGCCACTTAAACACTAAATTCCAAACACTAAACACTAAACATTGAAAAGAAAATGCATAATGTCGCCATCCTGAACGAGATAATCCTTACCTTCGATTGATAGTTTGCCCGCAGCGCGACACTGACTTTCACCACCAAGCGAAATAAAATCGTTGTATTTTATTACCTCTGCACGAATAAAACCTCGCTCAAAGTCGGTGTGAATAACTCCTGCACATTGCGGCGCTTTCATGCCTTCACGGAAAGTCCATGCACGAACCTCATCGCTTCCGGCAGTCAGGAAAGTACGCAACCGCAATAAAGCGTAAGCCGACTTAATCAAGCGGTTTACTCCCGACTCAGTTAAACCTATCTCTTCGAGGAACATATCACGCTCTTCAGCCGTTTCGAGTTCGGCTATTTCCGACTCTATCTTAGCCGAAATTACCATCACCTGAGCATTCTCACCGCTCACTGCCTGACGAACTTGCTCTACATAAGCATTACCTGTGGCAGCCGATGCCTCGTCAACATTACAAACATACAACACGGGCTTAGCAGTAAGAAGCATTAGTTCGCGAGCGGCTGCTTCTTCCTCTTTCGAAAGTAATTCTACTGTTCGGGCCGACCTTCCCTCCGACAAAGCCTCACGATAGCGCAAAAGAATATCAAGCAGCAGTTTGGCTTGCTTGTCGCCACCAGCCTTTGCCTGCTTTTCACACTTAGCGATACGCGATTCGACAGTCTCGAGGTCCTTGAGTTGCAACTCGGCATCAATAATCTCCTTATCCCTCACGGGGTCAACCGAGCCATCAACATGCACAACATTATCGTCGTCGAAACAACGAAGTACATGCAGTATAGCATCTGTTTCACGGATATTGGCAAGAAACTTATTGCCAAGCCCTTCACCTTTAGAAGCACCTTTCACCAAACCGGCAATATCAACTATTTCGACAGTTGTGGCTATCGTTCCACGCTCGGGATGACATATTTCTGCCAACTTGTTAAGACGCTCGTCAGGAACTGTGATAACTCCCACATTAGGTTCGATTGTGCAAAAAGGGAAATTCGCCGATTGTGCCTTGGCATTCGACAAACAATTGAAAAGAGTTGACTTGCCCACATTGGGAAGACCTACTATACCGCATTTAAGAGACATAATGATATTTATATTTTTGAATTTCTTTATCAGATTAGCATGCAAAGGTAGTGCTTTTTTGCGTAAAAGCAAAATGTATTTTTTATATAACTTTTAAAATGATGCTATAAGATTGCACATCTCACAGAAAATATATAAATTTGTAGTCGAATTGACTCATTAGTATAATGCTACTTACATGAAACCCTAAAATAATAACCGATATGCTGCGTAAATGCTATTTACTTTTCGCTATCTTTGCAACTATTGCAGTATTGCCTTCGTGTGCCACGAAAGTGGAATGCGGAGCAGAACAGTTAGATGAGTATCTGCCGCTACTTGAGGGTAAACGCGTGGCTCTGCTATCCAATCACACCGGTGTAATAGGAAACACACATGTGCTCGATGTACTACTTGCCAACGGTGTGAACGTGGTTGCGGTTTTCTCTCCCGAACATGGCTTTAGAGGTACTGCTTCGGCAGGCGAACATGTTTCATCGTCGATTGACGAAAAAACAGGTATTCCTATCTTGTCGCTATATAGTGGAGGAAATAATCAGCCCTCTGATGAAGACATGCAAAAATTTGATATTTTGATATGTGATATTCAAGATGTCGGACTACGATACTACACTTACTACATCACAATGGTCAAGATGATGGCTGTTTTATCTGACTTTGGTAAGCCCATGATTGTGTTCGACCGACCTAATCCCAACGGTTATTATGTCGATGGTCCGATACTCGACATGAAATACAAGTCTGGAGTAGGTTATTTGCCTATCCCTGTGGTACATGGCATGACCATGGGAGAATTAGCGACTATGGCGAATGGTGAAGGATGGCTGCCCAACGGCAAACATTGTGAACTGACGGTTATCCGTTGCCGGAATTATACGCACAGCACTTTCTATGACTTACCCGTAATGCCCTCGCCTAATCTCGGGAATATGCTCGCCGTCTATCTTTATCCATCGATGTGCTATTTCGAGGGCACTCCCGTATCTCTTGGACGAGGAACCGACAAGCCTTTTCTTCAGTATGGCCACCCTAATTACGCAAACGACAGCATATTGCCCCATGGTGGGGTAGCAACACTTTTCACTCCTATAGCATGTCCGCAAGCACTAAAACCACCCCAAGAGGGTGTTTTATGTAAAGGGGTTGACCTAAGTAATTTAACCATAGACAAGGCTACAAAAATAGGGTTAGACCTGAGTTTCCTTATCGATGCTTACCACCATACAGAATGTGAAAAATTCTTTACTCCGTTCTTCGAAAAACTTATAGGCGTCGGCTATGTAAGAGAGATGATAGAAGAAGGATACACAGCAGAAGAGATAAGGGCTTGTTGGCAAGATGATGTAAAGAAGTTTAAGAAACAACGGAAGCCGTATCTGCTGTATGAGGAGTAGTAATGATTAATGGTTGATTTATTAATGGTGGATTGGTGGAATAATGGATTAAGAAATCAGAAATCAGAAATTAGAAATAAAAAATTAGAAATAAAAAATAACAAACATGTCTTCTTTAACTATTCTTATCGTTATTATTGCGTATTTTGCAGTATTATTTTCCGTTTCGTACATCACGGGCAAGAATGCCAATAATGCGGGCTTCTTCTCCGGCAATCGTCAGAGTAATTGGGTGATAGTTGCCCTATCAACCATCGGTGCCCCTATTTCGGCTGTAACCTTTGTGAGCGTACCGGGCATGGTAGCATCGGCAGGTATGAGTTACATGCAAATGGCATTGGGTTTTCTTGTAGGTCAGTTGCTGATAGCATACGTGCTTATTCCTCTGTATTACAAGATGAATCTCACCTCGATCTATGAATACCTAAACAAGCGCTTCGGAGTTGTATCTCACAAGACCGGTGCATGGTTGTTTTTCATCTCCAAATCGACCGGCGCAGCGGTTAGACTGTTTATTGTGTGTGCAGTATTGCAACTACTTGTATTCAATGCTTTTAAAATACCATTTATTGTTAACGTACTAATCACCATGGCGGTAGTATATTCATTTACTTTCCGTGGTGGAGTGCGATCGTTGGTTTGGACTGACTTGCTGAAAACTATTTGCCTGCTGCTGTCGATAGTGCTATGCATAGTGTTTATCTTACGCTCGGGCGTAAGTTTCGAAGGTTATGGTTCATCGCCTATGACACGTATTTTCTTTTTCGACGACATTAACGACTCACGCTATTTCTTCAAGCAGTTTCTTGCAGGCGTGTTTGTTGTGATAGCCACTACAGGTCTCGACCAAGACATGATGCAACGAACACTGAGTTGCAAAAACTACAAGGACTCACAAAAGAATCTTATAGTGGGAGCCACTGTGCAGACAATAGTAATATTTCTGTTTCTCATATTGGGTTTCATTCTTTATACATTTGCCTCTTCCAATAATATAGATATATCGGGGTTGAAAGGCGACGATGTGTTCCCTTATCTTGCCACAGGCAAGTGGTTTCCGGTGATAGTGGGTATATTTTTTGTCGTAGGATTTATAGCAGCAGGCAACTCTGCCGCCGGTTCTGCCCTTACCGCTCTTACCACATCATTCACTATCGACATTCTTGGCAGAAGCACCGGCAACTCGTCGGAAGAACAAGTGAAACGCACTCGCACCATCGTACATGCATGTATGGCTGTTCTGTTGGGCGCCATGATTTATGTAGTGCATCTACTTAACGACGACTCTGTGATACAAACTGTTTACAAGGTGGCGTCATATACTTATGGACCGTTGCTCGGAATGTTTTGCTTTGGCATGTTCACCCGCTTGAACGTTCGCGATCGTTGGTTACCCGTTGTAGCTATTGCTGCCCCACTGATAACATGGGTTGTAGATATCAATTCACAGACTTGGTTTGCAGGCTATACATTCTCGCACGAACGTTTGCTGCTGAATGCCGCCCTCACCTTCATAGGCATGCTTCTAATAGCAAAAAAACAAAGGTAACAGCTGTTTGTCTATGTAAAAAATAATAAGTAATTTTGCAGCGTTATTGGTATAGAGTTCATACCTAATAGTTCTGCTACAAATTAAAGTAACAAATTACTATTATAGCGATATATGGCAAGAGTAGTAGTTAATAACTCGTATTAAACCCTTAAAATCACAAAACAATGAAAAAGATCCCATTATTTCTGCTGTTGGCTACTTTGGTAACAGCCACAGCGAGTTCTCAGACGTGGGTGTCGAGTTTCCCGCGCATTTACATTAGTCCTGATACTACAAAGGTTGGAATAGGTATAAGTTATCCGATAGATCGGTTGCACGTAAATAACGGAGTTTTACGAATAGGTAATTCTGCCACCGGTTCCGAAAGGGCAAAAAACCTTTTGAAATTTGGTGATGGTAGTTATGTACAAATTGGAGAATGGGAAGCAAATAACACCCTATCGTTTAAGGCAAGTATGTTTAATTTCACCATTGGAAATGTAGGAATAGGAATAGCTTCACCCATATATAAATTAGATGTCAATGGAAGATTATATCTTCGTGCAGCTCAATCGACCGAAAGTTATATTCATTGGCAGTGGAATACTCTTGTTCTCGGTACACCAGCCGGCACTTATTCTCATAATTCGATAGATATTATTCCCGGTGGTGAGAGTGCGCACACCGACACACTTTTTTCCCGCATACGAATGTTTGAGTCTCCAAGCGAGACCAATCATATTGAAAAGATTCGGCTTTGGACGGCTGGAAACTGCTGGTTTATGAACAATGGCTACCTCGGGATAGGGACAACTTCACCTCAATACAAATTGGATGTTAGGGGCACTATTCGTGCAACCGAAATAATAGTGAATACTGCCGGTGCCGACTTTGTGTTTGACAAAGAATACAAGTTGCCTACTCTTACGGAAGTGGACGCTTATATCAAAGAAAACGGACATCTCCCTGCGGTGCCGGCTGCTGAAGAGATGCAGTCAGGTGGTATGAAAATAAGTGAACTTCAAACACTGCTTTTACAGAAGATAGAAGAGTTAACGCTTTATACAATACAACTTGAAAACAGAATAAAAGAATTAGAAAACAATCAAAATCAAAAATAAGGAGGACATAATTATGAAAAAGAATGTAGTTTTTTTTATAGCATCACTACCTATAATAATGAGTTCATGTGAGAGTGAAATTAACAATAAACCTTATGATGTAAGTCCGGAATGTACTATGACAATAGTTAAGTTTTTATCGTCAGACTACTATAACTATGTCATAGCTGAAATAGTAGATGATTCCTCCCCAAGTGTAGAGTTAACCAATGGTGAGAAGGCCTATAAAATACGTGGGGAAGGACGTGCATGTCAGGATTTTTATATTGGTAGTTCTCCTTACATAGATGTATATGATGGTTATTATGTTGTTGATTGGAAATGGGGTGATTTTTTGTACCCTTCTTCAAATGTGCTACTACCTGTGCGTTGGTCTGAAGTTTCTGACAGGCAACAGATATGGGATAATAATTTAGAGGTTCTGACATCTACTATTTTTTCTCGACAGGGATGTATTAAATTAGATCGGCGTGCAATAGATGAATATCTAAACATTAAACCTAATATGACCATGTCTACTAATGGGATAGATAGTGTATGTATGGATTATCTTGCTACACCAATTATTTATAATTCATGTGACGAGGATTATTCAGCTGAAATTATAAGGCAAGATAGTATTCATAAAGTATATATAGATAGAATTAAACAGATTATTAAAAGTGGTGACATAGATAAAGTTTTACAACTGCACTGAGAATTAATTAATCCTCTTAATATTTTTTATAATGAGATGTTATTTGTTTTCATTTGCCTTATTGATATGTCCTATTCTAACTTTTTCTCAATCTATTAGCAAGGATTTGGCAAAAAAGGCAGCTTTTTTATATATGCAAAACACAAAAGATAGTTCTACTCCACGACTTGATAATTGTGAAATAGATGAATATCAAATTGTTACAGTGTCCTTCACTGGTAGGAATAATTTATATTTACTTCAACTAAATGATGGTTGGATTCTTTTATCGAACGAAAGGTGGGCTACTCCTATTTTAGCATCTTCATCGAGGGGAAAATTTCCTAAATATGAAGATATGCCAGACGCAATGAAAAGTCTTATGATATATTACGAGAATTCTATGCAATTCGCTCGTGATAGTTTATTCAACGTTTATGATAAATGTTTATGGGATAGTATAACAAACAATAAGTTTTATTCACAAAGTTCTATAAATAGATCATTGCCATCTTCATATGTAATTGTGGAACTATCTTTTGTTCATTGGAATCAAGATGGTAATAACGATGAGAATCATAGTGCTAATTGCAACAAAGTTTATAACAAATTTTGTCCAACTTGGTATCAACCTTCTTGCGGACATACGTATGTCGGTTGTACTGCCGTAGCAATGGCAATAGTGATGTGGTATTATAAATGGCCTCATTCTGCTATTATACCTAATACAATAGATTCATTAGCGAATGTTTCTTCTGGGAGCCATATAGTTAAATATAATTGGGATATTATGCCAACGGAAATATATAATAATTCTGAAATGTTAGTTGTTGATGAAGTAGCAGGATTGCTAAGAGATTGTGGTTATGCTTCTAAAATGAAATATGAGCAAAATGGTTCAGGTGCAGGATTTGATGATGCGCAAGATGCACTTGAAAATAGGTTCCACTATAAATCAACCACTCATCGTACGAGGAGATGGTATATAGGTAATTGGGTAAACAAATTGAAAACCGAAATTTATGAGCAAAGACCTGTGATATATGCTGGATATGGTAGTGATGGACATGCTTTTGTCCTATTTGGGTATGACACAAGTAATAAATTCTATATCAATTGGGGATGGGGTGCTGGAGAGCATAATTATACCTCTTATTCATTAGATGCTCTTGAATATAATAATTCTCACATATATAATGATGATCAAGAAGCCATATGGGGAATAGAACCTGATTATCCTGAATGTGATTCTTATGTGATTAAAAATAGTGATATCAATGGTTCTATATTTGAAATTTACAACGGAAGAACTATCACAGCTCAAAATAAAACTATCCCAAGTAATAAATCCGGAGTAATCTATTCTCAGCAGGAAGTTCGGCTTTTACCTCCGTTTAGTATTCAAAATGGTGCAAATGTAAACATTGGCATTCGCGACATGGGATGTAATTCGTCTCGTCAGAATCAGCAACAAGTTCCCATAAACAAAGAATCAAGTATAAAAAGTAATATATCTTCCTTTTTTATTGTTTCTCCCAACCCAGTTAAAGATAGATTAAAGATAGAAACATCTGAAGCATTATCTCGGATTTCTATTTACAACCTAAGTGGGCTATGTATGATGCAAACGCAACAGACCGAGATAAATGTTTCCGCCTTAGCGGCTGGGATGTATATAGTGCAAGCAGCAACTCTGAATGGAAAAATTGTCAGTGATAAATTTATAAAATTGTAAGAAAGTATCGCTAAATGAGAATCCGCTTGTTTGACATAGCAAAAGCATTGCTTATTATGTTAGTATATCTGTGGCATATACCACGAATATATTCGGGGTGGCTTGGCGGAGGGAACCAAGCACTTGCTGCATTGAACAATGTCAATCAGTGTCTTTTCGCTCCGTTCTTTATGGCAGCTTTCTTTGCTATATCCGGATATTTTCTGAATTCTGAAAGAGCGGTATTGAAATCAGTTATTCATGACTTCTTAACTCTTGTTTTTCCTGCACTAACGCTGTCGCTGCTAAACAATGTATTATATACTTTGCTTTATGTATATTATTCGGGCGATTGGCTCTCTCGTTTCCAATTATATACAAAGCCTGAATATTGGCAGGATTCGTTAGGTTTTTGGTTTCTAACCTCACTTTTCTTTAACAAACAGGTGTTGCGTTTGTTGGTTTGCTATGTAAGAAAGACAGAAATTCAACTCACTTTGTCCATGTTATTGTGCGTATGCGGACTCGTGCTGATGAACGGACAAATAGACATTCCTAATTGGTTCCATTTTAAAGAGGCGTTGCTGATGTGCCCAATGTCGCTGTTAGGGTATCTATGTAAGAAGAATGAGATTGAACTATCGCACCATACATTACAATATTTCGCTTTGGGCTATATCATTTCGATCATAGTATTAAGTATATGCAAGAATCTTATTGATGGTTTTAATCATGGTTCATCGTTCGCAGTATGTTACATTCCAACCGCTCTATGGCTGGGTGTGTCGGGTACGGCTTTAGTGTTATTATTATCTTATTGGTTGCAAAAAAGTGCTGTACTTGGTTATATCGGACGATTGTCGTTACCAATGTTCTGCCTAAATTTCTTTTTCATAGATATATACCTGCGTATATTTATGCCGTTAGTTGACCGTGGTTATGCTTTCATATACGTTATTGCTGTGTTTTTATCTTCCTTTTTGAGCGGTATAATATTATCATCATTGTTGCAGACAAAATATCTGCGTTGGATACTGGGCAGGTTTTAATGCTGATAATAGTATTTAAAAATTTAATGTTACCATCATAATGTGGGCTTATATTCTGCATTGGAAAAAATACAATTAAGAGAACTCTTAACTAAACTGACAACTTAATCTCTCATAATCAAAATGTCAATGAACTTACTTTACTTGACAACTTAAATTTATAGGCGAAATTTATTGTAATAGTACTAAATACAAACTCTAAAGCAAATGAGAAATCTTATTTTATGCGGTGCTCCCGGATCGGGGAAAGGAACACAAAGTGATTTAATAGTTGAGAAGTATGGTCTGCTTCATCTATCTACGGGCGATTTGCTTCGTGCTGAAATATCCAAACAAAGCGAACTCGGACAAAAGATAGATTCTATCATATCGAAAGGAAATTTGCTACCAGACGATATGATGATTACTCTCTTGGAACAGCACATAGCATCGCTTCCTGAACATACCAAGGGTATCATCTTCGATGGTTTTCCGCGCACCGAAAACCAAGCTATAGAACTTGAAAGCCTTATGAAACGCAGCGGCGATGAGACGGCTGTACTTATCGACCTTCATGTGGATGAAAAAGAGACTATTCAGCGGCTTATCAACCGCGGAAAGACAAGCGGAAGAAGCGATGATAACGAAGATACTATCCGCAAGCGCTTAGTGGTATATCACAAACAAACAGAACCTGTTGCCGACTTCTATCGCAAGTTGAATAAATATCAACGAGTTGACGGAATGGGAACCGTTGACAGCATCTTTCAGAGAATCGACGAGATATTGAAAGATATTTATTACTAAATGCTGATGGTGCGCATAATAGTGATTGTTTAATGGTGTATTTCTAAACGCTGACGCTGTGCTTAATGCTGAGAATTGAAAAAACACCATTAAGAAATTAGAAATCAGAAATCAAATTTTATATGCCAAGCAATTTCATCGATTACGTAAAGATTTACTGTCGCTCAGGCAAGGGCGGAGCCGGCAGTATGCATTTTCACCGAGCCAAGTATCTCCCTAAGGGTGGTCCCGACGGCGGCGATGGTGGTCGTGGTGGTCATGTTATATTGCGTGGTAATCGCAATCTGTGGACGTTGCTTCACCTCAAATATCAAAAACACGCTATTGCTACCGACGGTCAGCACGGAGGCGAAAGCCGAAGTTTCGGCAAAGATGGTGAAGATAAGGTTATTGAAGTACCATTAGGCACTGTGTGCTATGATGGTGATACTGGCGAATACCTATGCGAAGTGGGTGAACATGGTCAGGAAATCATACTTCTTCGCGGCGGTCGGGGCGGACTCGGAAACTGGCATTTCCGCACTGCCACCAATCAAGCACCGCGATATGCCCAACCAGGCGAACCACGGCAGGAGCGTAACATAATAATGCAACTAAAAGTACTTGCCGATGTGGGATTGGTTGGCTTCCCCAATGCCGGTAAATCGACATTGCTTTCTGTAGTCAGTGCAGCCAAACCCGAAATTGCCGACTATCCGTTTACTACGCTTACGCCACAATTGGGAATAGTAAGTTATCGCGACAACCGCTCTTTCTGCATGGCTGATATTCCGGGTATAATAGAAGGAGCATCAGAAGGCAAGGGGTTAGGTCTGCGTTTTCTAAGGCATATAGAACGTAATGCGGTACTGCTGTTTATGGTACCCGCCGACTCTGACGATATTGACAAAGAATATCATATCTTACTCACTGAATTAGAAAAATACAACCCTGAATTGCTCAGCAAATCACGTCTTTTAGCTATCAGCAAATGCGATATGGCAGACGATGAGTTGCTTGCACAAATGGAGAAATCGCTGCCCAAAGATATTGAGCATGTATTCATCTCGTCGGTTAGCGGAATGGGCATCGACCGACTCAAAGATATGCTGTGGACTGAATTGCAGAAAGACGAAAATCAAGTTATCGACATTTCTCATGCGCCTATCGACGTTAAGGTTATCGAGCACATAGAGGAAACGGATAATCAGGACGACGAACCGCACACCATTTACCTCAACGAAGTAGAAGAGGAATGGGATTTGAGCAAATATAAAGGTATCGGATGGGACGAGTAAGAAAAACTCTTAAAATCCGCTTAAATGGCAGTTAAGTGGCATTTCAACGGCGCTCGATGCGCACCCCTATATCACTCACACCGCGCAACAAAGTATCGCGCATTGCATGGCGTATCGAAATGTGTTGCATAGCGGTGTCAGCAAACTGATAGTTTTCAAGAAAGAGGATTGGCATCTCACGCAGTCGAGAATTGCCGCTTCCGAGCCATACTCCTCGCTGGTCGGCGAGGTAAAATTCTATGGTGTCAACCTTGTTCTGCAAACTGTTGTCAACTATAAGCCACATGTTCTGATACGGATAGTTATTGGTATGACGAACAGAAATTATCACATTACAAGGGGATATGGTATCGCTTACGGCGAAGTTGAAATTGAGTGCCGAGTCGGCATGCCAACCACTCAGCGGCAACGATACGGAGCCCGAGTAAAGTGTCTCTGAATCACATGCTATGAATATACATGCAACTGAGCAGAACAATATTAGACGTAATGATTTTGACATATCTATTTACGGTTATTATTATGACGCTGTTTTTTCTTCTTATCGAAGCGTGTTACATCGTCTTGCCCCACCACATTCTTATAATCGTAGTTCTCGGTGGTGGCAGTGGTTGTTTTTCCACCGAGAGTTTCTGGTTTTTGCCCTTTTCGGTTTAGGGCAATGATACGCAGTGCATCTTCAGCTGATATAGCCTGCAGATTGGCAGGTATATTTTGTGCTGTAGAATAAGTAACCTCGTGCTTCAGCGGGTCTGCAGAGAAGAAGTAATACGTACCTTCAAGAGTCTCAAGTTGTACATTGCGAGGCGGCAATTGGGCTGCAGCCTCTTCGTACTGAGTAAGTTCGTAATTCAGGCAGCATTTAAGTTTTGCACACTGTCCTGCTAACTTCTGCGGATTGAGCGATATATTCTGCAGTCGTGCAGCACCTGTACCTACTGAATAGAAATTCTGAAGCCAGGTTGAGCAACACAATTCGCGTCCGCAGGGACCGGTGCCACCTATTCGTCCGGCTTCTTGTCTGGCACCTATCTGCTTCATCTCTATGCGCACACGGAATGTCTCGGCATATACCTTGATAAGCTGGCGAAAATCAACCCTCTGGTCGGCTATATAATAGAAAATAGCCTTTGTCCCATCACCCTGATATTCAACATCTCCTATTTTCATTTGCAGTCCAAGTGACTTAGCCAACTGACGCGCACGTATCATCGTATCCTGCTCTTTGCTTTTTGCCTCGTCCCGCCGCGCAAGGTCGCTGTCGGTTGCCACACGATATACCTGACGAATCTCATATCTGTTGAGGTCTATACGGTTTTTACGCATCTGATGTTCAACAAGTTCACCAACAAGTGTAACCATCCCTATATCATGTCCCGGATTAGCTTCTACAGCTACGAGCATACCTTTCTGCAAAGGCAATTGCGATACATTTCGAAAATAGCCCTTTCGAGTGTTTTTAAACTGAACCTCCACCAAATCGTGCCTCAAACTATCGTTTTCGGGGAGGTCGCTAAGCCAATCAGTAACCGGCAACATCTGGTTAGAGTTACCACGACAACCGTCGATTCCGTATTGGCAAGTTCCGTTATTTAATGTAAATTCATCTTTCATATAATTGTAGCGTTATGCTTTCTTTAAATATACTATAATCTGCAAGGCAAGGTCGAAAAAAACTATTCGCGAGTTGCCGTTTTGTTCGATTTGACGTTGTGCTGAGTCGAATTTATTCATCAGCAGTTCAACATTATTGGTTGATATGTATCTTGCCAAGCGCTGTGCAAGAGCTTGTTCTTTAGGATAAAGATAGTTAAGTTTGCTGATAGCATAATGCGATACAAAAAACTCTCGTAGCAATCGCTGAGCGTAAGCAAGCATATTCTTTTGCTGTTCACGCGTTAGTGCTGCCATCTTATCGCTCCATGTCCGCAACTGAATAAGTGCTTCATATTTCGTTCTATCCTGTCCGATTGCAATAGCATTGTTCATAAGGCTCTCAAAATATTCAAGATAGACATTGTTATCGTTATCTTCATCTATTATCTGAGTTGCAGCCAAATAACTTCCGTTGGCTATATGAGCTATAGAATCAGCATCGCTTACAGACAAGTTAGGATAACTACCGAGCAGTGCCTCTACCACCTGTCTGTCGGTTAGGCGCGGCACATGGCGTTGCTGAACACGCGAAAGAATAGTAGGCAACAACCGCTCAGGTTGCTCGCTGACAAGCAGAAACAAAGTTTTCTCGGGCGGCTCTTCAAGAATCTTAAGCATCTTGTTAGCACTCACTTCATTCATCTTCTCAGGCAACCATATAATAACTACTCTATATCCATTGCCGAACGACTTCAAACTCAGTTTCCGAAGTATCTCCGAACTCTCATTCTCATAGATTAGTCCCTGCTTATTCTCGCTCCCGAGAGCAGCATACCAGTCGTCGAGTTGAAAATATTTCTTACGGATACATAATTCACGAAACTGATTGATATATGTGTCGCAAATATCACTTTTATCGTTCTTTACAATAGGAAACACAAGGTGCAGGTCGGGGTGCTGCAATTTCTGATACTGCAAGCAAGCCGGACACACACCGCACGAGTCTTCAGCCGTTGGGTTCTGGCAAGCAAGATACTGAGCATAGGCAAGTGCCAACTGCAGCTTACCCACTCCACGCGGTCCATAAAACATCTGCGCATGTGCAATACGATTTTCTGCCACCGATTGCAGCAACTGATGCTTAATTTCCTCTTGCCCTATTACCTCAGCAAACCTCATTCGCTACTATTTACCTATCAAATTCATAAACTCGTTTCGTGTCTGAGCACGGTTGAATGCTCCTGTAAAATCGGAAGTAACCGTGAGTGAATGCGGCTTCTGTACCCCGCGCATCTGCATGCAAAGATGCTCAGCTTCAACCACCACCATCACTCCAAGAGGCTCAAGCGTTTTCTGGATACATTCTTTTATCTGAGTTGTCATTCGCTCCTGAACTTGCAGACGGCGTGCATACACATCCACTATTCGCGCTATCTTACTCAGCCCGGTTATCTTTCCGTTAGGGATATAAGCCACATGCGCTTTACCAAAGAAAGGAAGCATGTGATGCTCGCAGAGCGAATAAAAGTCGATGTCTTTTACTATTACCATTTGCTTGTAATCCTCTTCGAAGATGGCCGATTGAAGAATTTTTTCAGGGTCTTCGCCGTAACCCTTGGTCAGATATTGTAAAGCCACACCTACACGATGTGGAGTACGTAACAATCCTTGCCGCAGCGGGTCTTCGCCTATTTGACGGATTATATCTTCTATGTTATCGGATATAGCAGATGTTATCTGTGTGTTAGGATTAAATTCTTGAAGGTTCATCAAATTTGTAGTTTATAGAATTATCTCATTACTATTATCTTGTCGCGAACGATATAGATATCGCCCACTATATCCGGCAGGCGCTGCAACAATTCCTCTCGGGCAACTGTTGCGTCGTCCTGATTCTGAAAATCGCCTACACGAATTTTCCAAAACGGGGGATTATAGAGCACGTATATCGGATAGTCTAATTGCATATCCTGCAAGCGTTTTTCGAGTTCAAAAGCTTCTGTTTTTGCCGTCTTAGGTTTATTCGACGAATAGAGTTGAACACGGTAACCCTGCACCTCAACCTTCTGACGCTGAATATTATTTATTTTGTCGGAGAGTTGACGGGATATGGCGGAATCTTGGCGAACAATCACACCTGGCATATCCGAAAATATGTCTTGTGCAGAAATAGTTGCTGCCAGCCCTACAAAGATAATTAATAATATGCTTTTATATTTATTCATTTAGGTGTTAAAGTAATTAGCAATACATTGAAATCACTCAATATCTGAACGAACTGCCGCCCACGAATTCACGTAAGAGCGAAGTAGGCGGAATAGCCTTCTCTGATATCGGAACGAAATACTGCAAGAACTTAAGAAGGCGGTGAGCCTCGGTATATTCCTCGCACATCTTCGGCACTTCAGCCAGTATTGGTTCGGCATGACGCTTAAGCACTGCCAACTCAAAGAGCAGAGCCGAGTTAAACATCACATCTGCTTCTTCTTGGAAAGGATAAATCCATTTTTCTTCACCACGTTGTACGCTGCCATACCTGCCTATTGTTTCACGTGCCGAGTAGTTACGGTATCTGTAGTCGCGGACAATACGCCGGAGCAAACGGGTATCGGTGGTAGGAATCCAGTTATGATTATCAAGATTGATGGTAGTGAGCGCACTGACATATATTTTAAACATAGCAGAACGAGGTATATCTGGCAAAAGAGCAGGATTCAACGCATGAATACCTTCCAAAATGATGATATTATCGTCTTTTAGCTGATAACGCTTGCCTACCCACTGGCGTTTGCCGGTTTCAAAGTTATACTCTGGTATCTCCACCTCTTCACCTGCCAGAAGTGCTTTCACATGTTCGCGGAAAAGAGGCAGGTCAAGGGCATTGATATTCTCAAAATCCCAATCGCCATTCTCATCTTTTGGCGTATCTACGCGGTTAACAAAGTAGTTGTCCATCGAAATCACAACCGGCGTAACACCATTCACGCGCAGTTGAATGGTCAGTCGCTTCGAGAATGTTGTCTTACCCGACGACGACGGACCCGATATAAGCACAAACTTCGGACGCTCTTCGCGAGTGGTTATCATGTCGGCTATATGGGCAACTTTCTTTTCATGAAGCGCCTCCGATAGTTTTATCATATCGTATGCCTTATTTGCCAGACATGCTTTGTTGAAATCCGCCACATTCGAGATACCGAGCAGACGATTCCAACCCACATATTCGCTGAAAGTATTGAACATTTTATCTTGCACAATGTTTTCCTCAAGTTGCACTGGGTTGTTCCGCTTCGGAATACGCATCAGCATACCATCGAAATAGGGTTCCAAATCGAATATATTAAGATAGCCGGTTGAAGGCATCAGCACTCCTACATAGTAATCGTTGAAATTACCTATAGAAAAATAACGGCAATACGGAACACCAAGAGTCTCAAGTAGATTAGTCTCGCCATCAGAGCGCTCGCGGAATAGTTTTATAACCTCGCGTGTCTGTTTCTCCTGATTCCGAATCGGACGGTTTTCGCTAATAATCTGCTTGACGCGCTCACTTATTTTAGCTATCATCTCAGGTGTGGTGCGCTGCTCTTTGCCTTTGGGCCATTGTATAGTGCAATAATAGCCTTTGCATATCGGGTGCTCAATCCGCAAATCGGCACCTTCGAACAGCTCACCTATCGCACATGCAACCACCATCGACAAGGTTCGCACGTAGCAACGCATTCCGCTCGGACTACTAAGATCTACAAATTCAATATCTTTAGGACGATAAATAAGAAAACGCAAGTCTTCGAGTTTGTAGTTTACATGCGCAGCAACTATTTGATAAGGCATCTCAATACCTATCATATTTTTAATCTCGAGAAGCGAACTGCCGCATGGCACGTCGTAGTACTTACCATTATTTTTGCAATAGATTGTTACCGTCTGATTCTTACCTTGTGCAGTTTCAAACGGCGTTTCGGCTGTGTTTTGGATAAAAGATGGTTGCATAATGATTGAGTTTTAGGAGGTGATAATGCTCTTTTTATTTAAGTGGTGCAAGTTTGATTGCCGAAGGCGGTATTATTATTCCCACACGGTCGCCGTCATCCCATACGTCTTTAGTATAGACTAACAGGTCATCACCATCGTCGGTGCGTATCGTAAGATTATAATGATTGCCTTTATACAAAATGAAATGTACTTCGCCCGATAGTGTACCTTCTTCCTCGTGATCTTGCAAATCGATTTCCTTAAAGGGTACACGCACTTGCACTTTGTCTCCCACCGCAAATGGTGCTATTTCCTCCTCGTTCACCTCCCATTCCGCACCAAGGAAACGCACATTGCCGTTTTTCAATACTTCGCCCTCTAAATAGTTATATATATAATGCTCTTTGTGCATAACCTGTATATCTTCAGGCTTAACCAACATTCCAACTTTCGTTCCGGGCTTGAACTCATGGTAATCTTGAACAAGAAATTCGTAACCATCATCGGTAAGCACCGTCATCTCGTAGTGAACTCCCTTGAATATACTGCTCTGTACTTCGCCATACCACTTGGTAAAATTACCTTTAGGCACACGGTCATCGGGGTCGTAATCAGATTGTTGCTGGGCAATCGACGTTTTGGTGTTTTCCCATATATATATATCTTCGGGTCTTATAACAATGTCAACCGGAATATTTTCGCCAAAGCCCTCATCTATACAGTCAAACTCTTTGTCGCAAAACTTCACTCGTCTATCACGTATCATCGTGCCGCTAAGAATATTACTTTCGCCAATAAAGTCTGCCACAAAGCAATTCACCGGTTCGTTGTAAATATCCGACGGAGTACCTATCTGCTGTATCTTACCTTCGTTCATCACCACCACTCGGTCGGAGAGTGTGAGTGCCTCTTCCTGGTCGTGAGTAACATAAATAAAAGTGATACCGAGTTTGCGGTGCATCTCTTTGAGTTCGAGTTGCATATCCTTGCGCATCTTCAGGTCGAGGGCGGCAAGCGGCTCGTCGAGCAACAGCACCTCAGGCTGATTAACTATTGCACGGGCGATAGCCACGCGCTGCTGTTGTCCGCCGGAGAGCGAATCTACATCACGATACTCGTAGTCGGTCATACCTACTGTCTTAAGAGCCTGCTTGACGCGCTTCACTATTGTATCTTTGTCGAGTTTCTTGAGTTTCAACCCAAAAGCTACATTATCGTAAACATTCAGGTGCGGGAAAAGAGCATACTTCTGAAACACAGTGTTTACCGGACGTTTATGAGGTGGCATTTGTGTTACATCTTCGCCATTGAGCAATATGTCGCCCTCGGTTGCTACCTGAAAACCGGCTATACAACGAAGTAGAGTGGTTTTACCACAACCTGAAGGACCTAAAATTGTTACAAACTCGCCCTTTTTTACTGAAAGACTTACATTGTTTAAAGCAAACTTACCATCTTCAAATTGTTTGCTCACATTTTTTACCTCAATAATGAAGTTAGTTTTATCCATCTTAAAAGACATTTAGAAAAAACCAAATTAAAATTTCAAATCCTATGATAATCCGAAAGGTAATTTTTTTAAAACCGCAAAGTTAATACTTTTTAAGCGAATACGCAATAACTTGAGAAAAATCGCTGAATATCAATTAAAGTATGGTTCGCCGGCAGAAAGGTTAAAACGGTCGCGCTCAGCATCGAAAATCCATCCCCATTTGTTAAAATAACGGCAAATATTAACCATGTGTATCACTAACATTTTCAGATTTTTATATGATGCTCTTTCATGATCGTGAATAACAGTTGCATGCGGATAATAGAGTGTCAGGAAACGGGTATGCAGACGGCGTGTAAGATCTATATCTTCAGGATACATAAAATATCTCTCGTCGAACAAACCTACCTGTTCCAAAGCACTAAGTCTCAAAAACATAAAGCAACCCGTGAGATATGGCACATTCATTGTCTTATCGTAGCCGGTTGATACCAAACAAAAGTCATCACGCCGCTTTTTACCTACACTCTGAGGAAGAAATCTGCGCAGCAGTAAATCAAAGGGATGTGGAAGTTTCTTGGCAAGATACTGTAATTGTCCGTCCGGCGATAGAACTCGTGGCGACAGCAGTGCCACTTGAGGATGTAACAGCATAAACTGCTGCATTTGCTCAAGTATCTGAGGCAAGAATATAATATCTGGATTAACAACAAGATGGAAGTCGGTTTCGGCGGCAAGACTTTGCCGGAGTGCTATATTATGTGCTGCTCCATACCCTAAATTCTTACCGGTAAATATATAAACCACCTTGCTGAAACGCTCGCGATAGTTTTTATCCAAGGGTGAAGGGGAATTGTCAATCAAAAAAATATTCTCAACTATACTCGACTGAGTTAAGCACAAGAGCAACTTTGCAAGTTGCTCTTGGTCGGTGTTATATAGTACTATAGATACGTTCATACTATTAATTATACTAATATGGCCGCCTGTTTACAAGTGCGAATTGGCATCACTCGGTATTTTAAAGACTCCATTCGTAACCATCCTTTGTGTCTTTAATTACAAAACCAAGTTCAGTCAGTTTATTGCGTATAAGATCGGAAGTAGTCCAATCTTTACGTTGCTTGGCTTCAAGGCGCATATCAAGCAACATATCTACAGCCTTATGATATGCCTGCTGATGCGAATCGTCGGTTGCAGAGTCGGCAAGTCGCAAACCAAGCAAATCTTCAGCAAACAACTTCCACACGCTCTTCAATTCCTCAAGGTCGGCAACTGAAATAGCAGCTTTGCCGTCAGCAATAGTATTAATTACGCGAGCCGAATCATAAAGTTCTGAAACTACAAGAGGAGTGTTAAGGTCGTCAGCCATTGCCTGTTCACAACGCTCACGCAAATTACTTATATCCATTGTAGATGATTTTGATGGCTGCAGTTTCTGCAGACGGGCATAGGTTTCCTGCAAACGGGTCAGTCCCTTCTCTGCAGCTTCAAGAGCCGAAGAGGAAAAATCAACAGTTGAACGATAGTGAGCCATCAGAATAAACAAACGGATTGTCATTGGTGAGAAGGGTTTGCTCAAAAGTGGATGATCACCTGCAAAGAACTGTTCAAGAGTGATAAAATTGTTATACGACTTACCCATCTTCTTGCCATTGATGGTTATCATATTATTATGCATCCAATAGCGAACCGTATCGTGCCCCAAAGCAGCGCACGACTGTGCTATCTCGCACTCATGATGAGGGAACATCAGGTCCATCCCGCCTCCATGTATGTCGAACTGCTCGCCAAGATATTTAGTCCCCATTGCCGAGCACTCGAGATGCCAGCCTGGAAAGCCTTCCGACCAAGGTGAATGCCAATGCATTATATGCTGAGGCGAAGCCTTCTTCCATAAGGCGAAATCAAGAGGAAAACGTTTCTCTGACTGACCGTCGAGGTCGCGGGTAGTCTCGTAAAGATCGTCTATATTACGTCCGGAAAGACGTCCATAATGATACACCTCGTTATACTTGCGGACATCAAAATACACCGAGCCTTCCGAGACGTATGCAAAACCAGCATCAAGGATTTTCTGTATGTAGTCTATTTGTTCGATAATATGTCCGGAAGCATGCGGTTCGATAGAAGGAGGCAACACTCCAAGCAACTCCATATCATGATGATAGCGGTTAGTGTAATACTGCACAACTTCCATTGGTTCAAGCTGCTCCAAACGGGCTTTCTTAGCTATCTTGTCTTCGCCGGAATCGGCATCATGCTCTAAATGTCCTACATCAGTTATATTCCTCACATACCGCACCTTATAGCCAAGGTGCATGAGATAGCGATAAAGAATATCGAATGTTATAGCCGGACGTGCATGACCCAAATGTGCATCACCATAGACGGTAGGTCCGCAAACATACAAGCCCACATTAGGCGGATTAAGAGGTTTAAACTCTTGTTTTTGTCGAGTTAATGTATTATATATTTGCATGTTAATTAAAATTACGTTGTTGCTTGATTTCTTCGTATGCTTCGTTTATTGCTCTGAATTTTTCTGTAGCTTTAGCCTTAATCTCCTCACCTGCAGAAGCCACTTTGTCAGGATGATATTTCATTGCCATTCTGCGATATGCCTTTTTCACCTCATCGTTAGTTGCCGTTGTCTCTATCTCAAGTGCCTTGAATGCCCAATCGTGATCTTTGCGTGGACGATATATTGCGGCTATCGACTCGAAGTCGGCTGTTGCTATCCCCAAACCTGCAGATATCCGCTCCACCAAAAATAATTCCTGACTATTAAAATCGCCGTCGGCAAGAGAAATATTTACAAGGAACTGCAGAATTGTCAGGCGAGTCGAATAGTTGACATACTGCCCCACCTGCCTTGCAACCGACATATAATCAATATCTTGTTCGAGCAAATTCTTAAGAATCGACAACGCTTGCTGAGCATCGTCACCATAGTTCTTGAGCAGGAACGATTTCACTACTTGTAATTCGCTCTTTTTCACATGTCCGTCAGCCTTCATAACACAGGCAGCCAATACAAGCAACGATACACGTATATCCGCCGGCGAAGCAGTACGGGTTCTTCTGCTATAGCTGCCGGCGGTATCCTGTTGTGGTTGGTCGCCTGCCGGTAAAGCCTTCATCGACTCGAACAGCGTACCTAACACCAAGCCTAATACGGCACCTAACGGACCACCTAACACAAAGCCAAGTCCGCCTAAAATCCATTTTCCTACTGCCATGATTTGAGTGAATGTTTCTAAAGTGAATGTTATTATAACAAAGTAGCAGGGTCGAGATTATCTTTTTCTATATCAAGAAAATACTTATATGTGCTTACCTTTAGTTCGTCGCATGCCGACTCGTCGCAAACTATTATGCCGTGAGGATGCATCTGTAGCGCAGAAACTGTCCATACATGATTAATAGGTTCCTCAACAGCATGTTGCAATGCACGCGCTTTATTGTGTCCGTTAACCATAATAAGCACTTCTTTTGCATCCATAATAGTACCTACACCCACCGTAAGCGCTTCGCGCGGTACAAGATTGACATCTCCTCCAAAGAAACGCGAATTGGCTATCTTTGTGTCGGTTGTAAGTGCTTTCTTACGAGTGCGAGAAGAAAGCGAGGAACATGGCTCATTAAAAGCAATATGACCATCAGGTCCTATACCGCCCAAAAACAAATTTACTCCGCCGTAATAATGGATTTTCTCCTCATAACGAGAACACTCTGCTTCCAAGTCGGTTGCATTGCCGTTTAAAATATGCACATGTTCCTGCCTGATATCTACATGCGAGAAAAAATTGTTCCACATAAATGAATGGTAACTCTGAGGATGATCTTCTGGAATGCCTACATACTCATCCATGTTAAAAGTTACCACATTACGGAAACTTACCCGACCTTCTTGATACATCTGAATCAGGCATTTATACATACCAAGCGGCGACGAACCTGTAGGTAAACCTAATACAAACGGACGACTCTCTTTTGGTGCAAACTCAATGATGCGCTTCACAACATAGTTAGCCGCCCACTGCGACATTTGCGCATAGTCTTTCTCAATTATCAGTCTCATGATTGGTAGATTTTGATTTAGTCAGTTAATTTAGTGTTAGTGTTATCTCTTGCATGCAACCTCGGCAGCTGCCAATGTGTAAAAAGACGCTACAAAGTTAGGCAAATGTTTTCAATTATACAAACACATTTGCGCAAACAGAATAAATTACGTAAATTTGCAAGTGAAAAATAATCACCAAGAAAATACATTACAACAAATTATAATCTATGGAATGGCATCAGTTGCTAACTACTGTTCGCTTCGGTCTTGAGCAGTTCGAACACACTACTCACGACAATCGTAGTGAATATCAAAGAGATTTCGACCGCCTAATATTCTCGGCACCGTTTCGCCGTATGCAGAACAAAACCCAGGTTTTTCCGCTGCCCGGCTCTGTTTTTGTACATAACAGACTTACTCATAGCCTTGAAGTATCGTGCGTAGGGCGTTCGCTGAGTCATCAGGTGGCTATTAGGCTTCAACAAATACCTCCTGAGCAAGCGGCTTTGTTCGACGATTTAGAAGCCATAGTATCAGCCGCTTGTCTGGCTCACGACATGGGCAATCCGCCGTTTGGTCATTCAGGAGAACGAGCCATAAATACTTTTTTCTCAGAAGGTAACGGACGCGTATTAGAAAATCAACTAAGCCCCGAACAATGGGCTGATTGTACACATTTCGAGGGCAATGCCAACGTATTCAGGATGCTCACTCATCAGTTCAAAGGACGCAGAGAGGGAGGATTTGTACTTACCTACCCCACCATCGCTTCGGTTGTTAAATATCCTTACACCGCCCTTGCTTCGCCAAACAAAAAGGGAAAGTTCGGCTTCTTTATGTCAGATAAAGACTCTTGGACACGAATTGCTGACCGTTTAAATATCACACCATTAGACGACAAGAAGAATACTTTTGTCAGGTATCCTTTAGTCTGGCTTGTCGAGGCCGCCGACGATATATGCTACGAGATAATGGACATCGAAGATGCTCATAAACTTCGTATTCTCACCACTCAAGAAACCAAGGATCTGCTCATGCCGTTCTTCAGCGACCAACGCAAAGCCAAAATAGAGGAAACAATGACTCATGTCAGTGACCCGAACGAACAAATAGCATACCTGCGCTCGTGCGTCATCGGCAGACTAATCGACGAGTGCACAGATGTATTTGTCGGGAACGAAACACAGATATTAAATGGCACATTCAGTGGCTCGCTTGTCGACGGCTGCGAAGAGGGTGTTCGAAATGCCTATAAGCACTGCTCGCAGGTTGCCGTCGAGAAAATCTATCGGGCACAAGAGGTGCTTGATATCGAACTTGCAGGCTACAAAATAATATATATGCTCATGGAAGAACTTATACGGGCTGCCTTCGAACCTGAAAAGTCATATTCGCGCCAACTTCTGCAACGCATACCTCAACAATACGATATTGACGCAACCGACGAATATTCAAAGATACAGGCAATGATTGATTATGTATCGGGAATGACAGACATCTATGCGCTCGACCTCTATCGCAAGATTACAGGCATGTCGCTTCCGCTGATTTAAACCCAAGAAAAAACGGACATGGACACAAACGAAATTAAATATCTGATTGCCCTGCCATTATTACCTGAAGTGGGGCAGAAACGTGCTCGCGAGATGTACGAATTTTTCGGGTCGGCAGAAAATGTGTTTTTAGCAGATGAGCAGCAGCTGGCGCAAATACCGAACATCGGCAAAGCCACTGTCAGCAGTATCATCAACGGAAAAAAGCAAGCACTACAACGAGCAGAAAAAGAGCTGATTTTTGTTGGACGACATCAGATCAACTGCTATTGCTATTTCGACGATAACTACCCATACAGATTGCGAGAATGCGAAGACGCACCACTGCTTATCTATAGCAAGGGGAATGTCAGATTCAACTCCGGCAAGATGGTAGCGGTGGTGGGTACACGTATGCCAACCGATGCAGGAAAAGAACGCTGCCAAAAATTAATCAGAGAATTGGCAGCAGCAGCTGGCGATATAACTGTAATAAGCGGACTCGCCTACGGCATCGATGTTACAGCTCATAAAGCTGCCATCGAAGCTGGAATACCCACAATTATTATTCCGGCTCACGGCTTAGATCGTATCTATCCTACAATACACCGTCAAGTAGCTATCAATGCCTTGGAAAAAGGTGGAATACTAACTGAGTATATGTCGGAAACAGAACCTGAGAAACAAAATTTCGTAGCACGCAACCGCATAGTAGCAGGACTATCAGATTGCGTAGTTGTGGTCGAGTCGCGCAAAAAAGGCGGGTCGCTGATAACAGCAGAGATGGCATGGAACTATAACCGCGACATTTTTACCTTCCCCGGAAGACCTGAAGATATCAATTCTGCAGGATGCAACAACCTTATAAAACGCCAAAAGGCATCGCTCATCGAGTGTGCCGACGATATAATAGATGCAATGCGTTGGCGCAAAGAAGATAACACAAGCAAAGCACTGCAAACAGAATTGTTTGTCGAACTCAACGAAACGGAAAACAAACTGATGGAACTACTTGCAGATAAGGATAACGGAGTACACTTCAACGACTTGCTCGCTGATATGAAACTATCGTTCAGCAATATCTCGGCACTACTCCTCGATATGGAAATGCGAGGGCTCATCAAATCGATGCCGGGCGGGCGATATCGGGCGATGATTAGATAGCAGGTAGAATGCCGAAGGTTAAAAGGAAAGCAAGTGGTAGAACATTCTGCCACTTGCCCCTTTTATATGTTAATTTAGTGTGTTTAAAGACCTATCCTGACAAGCAGCATAAGTCTTTGGGTAAATCTGTTTAACGACGATGACGACGTTGCTGCAGTTTCTTTTGATTGCGGCGGTTAACAAACTGCATAACCACAAAGCATACAATAAGTATAACCACTACAAGCACCACAATAAGCATCGTTGTTGAAAGGTTATCACCTTTTACTCTGTTCCACATTCTAAGCAGTTCCTCACTCTGTTCGCCGGCATCGTGCATAAGAGCACAACGCTCAATAACAGCATAATCGGGATAGAGAACCTGATTGGCATGAACAGCAGCGGCTCCTTCGCCAAAGAAATAGGTGAGGTCGGCTGTATCATCAATTTCCTCATCGTCAGCCCATTCCATAACTTCAGGAGTTGCAATCGACGATACATAGCCTATCTCTTCCATATTGGCAATGGCATTTTCAGGAATACATAAGTAGTTGATAAACCACGAAGCAGCCTTTACGTTCTTAGCATAAACAGGAATGCACCAACCATCGAACCATACATTTGAACCTTCCTCGGGAACAACATAATCGAGAGTCACACCAACCTCAGCAGCCTCGTCTATCGCCCACTGTGCATCGCCCGACCAAGACAAGTTCATCCATGCTTTGCCCTTGGTCATTTCTTCCTTACCGAAATCTACTTCCCAACCTGCGACATTATGCTTGGCGGCCGTAAGCACTTCTTCTACAGCTGCAATACGTTCCGGAGTGATATTTTCAACCAATTCTTCGCGAGTTAACCTGCCTGCAGCCACTTCGTCACGATATGCATAAAGAACAATCACCGAATATACATCGCGGAAAGCATCTTTCATGAATATCTTTCCCTCGAACTTATCATTCAGTATCGCACCCCAACTACTAAGCTCTTCTTTGCTCACATACTCGGGATTGAAAAGAAATCCGGTCGTTCCCCACATGTAACCAACGGTATAATCGCTTACTCGCTCGGTTTTACTCATCTGCTGAAACTTTTCAACCACAAAGGGCGAAACATTATCGAAGTACTGATACTCAGCCGGTATCTGCGACTTATCTATCTTCTGCAGAAGTTTGTTCTTCAGCATGCGCTCAATAATGTATTCCGACGGACAAATTACATCGTAATCTTCATGACCAATCTCAATCTCAGTAAGCATCGACTCGTTGATGTCGAAAGTCTGATAGATAACTTGCACCTCCTCGCCCGTCATCTGACGATACCAATCGGGAAACGATTTAAGAACATTCTCATCAATGTAGTCAGCCCAATTGTACACCTTAAGGGTGTGAGCACGATCGGCAGCAGAAGCCGAAACCAATCCGAATGTAGCAACGAAAGCTACAAGAAAGAACAAATAGAATTTCTTCATCTTCTTAAATATTATATTTAAAAACAACAAAATAGTTCCGCTTTCCATACATAGAATCCAAATAACTTGTTTTCATTGCCACTTAGCATGCCTACGGTATAAAAAAAGAAGGGTTGTCATCTCGACAACCACAATCTTTACTTAACCTTAAATCTAATACCATGAAAAACACGGTGCAAAAGTACTACACTTTTTGATACCTCCAAAATTTGTGCTCAAAAAATATGTTATAGAACATGGTTTTTACCTCTTTTCTCAGATTTTGCTACCCACGGATTGCAATTTCAAACTAAAAAATGCAATATTTATCTTGCATTTAAAGATAATTGACCTATTAGGTAAAGAAATGAGTTGTAGGGGTGAAAAAAAAACAGTATCTTTGTAGCGTAAAAAAAAATGATATAACAAGTTTACTAAATAATACATAAATAAAATATACAATCATGAAGGAATTAGATTTATCAAAGTATGGTATCACGGGTGCAACCGTGAAGGCTTACAATCCCTCCTACGAGTATTTGTTCAAGGAGGAGACCAATCCCGCTTTAACAGGTTATGAAAAAGGTCAGGTGACCGAACTCGGAGCAGTTAACGTAATGACAGGTATTTACACCGGTCGCTCGCCCAAAGACAAATACATCGTTATGGACGAGAATTCGAAAGACACCGTATGGTGGACAACCGATGCTTACAAGAACGACAACCACCCGATGTCAGAAGAAGTATGGGCTAAGGTTAAGGAACTTGCCGTTAAAGAACTTTCCGGCAAGGAACTGTATGTTGTTGACGCATTCTGCGGAGCTAATAAGGATACACGCATGGCTGTCCGTTTCATGATGGAAGTGGCATGGCAAGCTCATTTTGTTCGTAACATGTTTATCAAACCCACCGAAGAAGAAGAGAAAAACTTCAATCCTGACTTTGTTGTATATACCGCTTCGCTTGCAAAGGTTGACAATTACAAGGAACTTGGTTTGAACTCGGAGACTTGCGTTGCCTTCAACACCACTTCACGCGAGCAGGTAATCCTTAACACATGGTATGGCGGCGAGATGAAGAAAGGTATGTTCTCGATGATGAACTACTACCTGCCTCTTCGCGGTATAGCGTCAATGCACTGCTCTGCTAACACCGATATGGAAGGCAAGAACACCGCTATTTTCTTCGGACTTAGCGGCACCGGCAAAACCACCCTTTCTACCGACCCAAAACGTCTGCTCATCGGCGACGACGAACACGGATGGGACGACAACGGTGTATTCAACTTCGAAGGCGGTTGCTATGCTAAGGTTATCAATCTCGACAAAGAGAGCGAGCCTGATATCTACAACGCTATCCGCAGAGATGCTTTGCTCGAGAACGTTACTGTTGACGAAAACGGCAAAATAGATTTTGCTGACAAGTCGGTTACCGAAAACACCCGTGTAAGCTATCCTATCAACCATATCGAGAAAATCGTTCGTCCTATTTCTGCCGGTCCTGCTGCCGAGAATGTTATCTTCCTCAGCGCTGACGCATTTGGCGTTCTGCCTCCGGTAAGCATTCTTACTCCTGAACAGACCAAATACTACTTCCTCAGCGGTTTCACCGCTAAGTTGGCTGGTACAGAGCGCGGTATTACCGAACCTACTCCTACTTTCTCGGCCTGCTTCGGTCAGGCATTCCTCGAGTTGCATCCTACCAAATATGCTGAGGAACTGGTTAAGAAAATGGAGAAATCGGGTGCCAAGGCATACCTCGTTAACACAGGTTGGAACGGTACGGGCAAACGTATCTCAATTCGCGATACACGCGGTATTATCGATGCTATTCTGGATGGTAGCATCCGCACAGCTCCTACAAAGAAAATTCCTTACTTCGACTTCGAAGTGCCTACCGCACTGCCGGGTGTTGATCCTAACATCCTCGACCCGCGCGACACTTACGCTGATGCCGCTCAGTGGGAAGAGAAAGCCAAAGATCTTGCAGGCCGCTTCATTAAGAACTTCGTTAAATACGAAGGCAATGCCGCCGGTAAGGCTCTCGTGGCTGCAGGTCCGAAACTTTAATTGTTTTTCCAAGACTTGAGATACTGCAAAGTTTTCAAGTCATTGAAGCATCAATAGGTGCGCTGAATGGTGTTCAGCGCACTTTTTGTGTTTTGACATTCGGAAAATAAGCAGTATTTTTGCCGCTCATAACAATTATCGTTATTTTTATGTTCAAACAAAAGTATCTTAATTCACGAATCGGCTACCGTTTCCGCAGGTTCACCCGCAAGGCATACGCCGCTTTTGCCAGTCTCCACAAGCAAGTGAGCATCGGCAGAGTAAGCGCACACGTATGCGACCGTGAAATGCTGAAAGCAGGGCAATCGATTGCAGCATGTCTGTTGTGCTGCATCAGCCTCAATTCTAACGCAGCCGACGACAGTTCTGTGCCGCTTACCGATATCGGGCAATTAACCATCGAGGAGGTTCAGGTGATTGCTCAGCAGGCAGAACTGCAAAGTCAGAATCTCCGAGTTGTTAACAGTCTGAGTGCAGAAGCGATACGAGGACTTCCCGTAGCAACGGTAAGCGACCTCTTAGACTACTTGCCGGGTATAGACGCACGCACACGAGGCAGCAATGGTGTTCAAACCGACTTCTCTGTCAGAGGAGGCAGTTTCGACCAAGTGCTCGTTCTTCTCAACGGACAAAACATGACCGACCCGCAAACAGGGCATTACTCTGCCGACCTGCCAATAGACATCGATATCATCGAGAGAATCGACATTTTGGAGGGTACAAGCATGGATATGTTTGGCTTGTCGGCGTTCTCGGGAGCAATCAACATAATTACCAAATCGCTCGTTAACGACAGCGATACCCTGCAACACCATGCCACCGTAAGACTCGAAGGAGGTGATTATGGATTGTTTCATCCCGCCATCTCCGGCGTTTTTGCAAGCAAAAATGCATCGTTTACGGCTAATGTCTCCTACAACCAAACAAGCGGTTATACACACAATACCGACTCGCGAATTGGCAATGTCTTTTTCCATTCTCTGTTCAACAACATAAGCGGCAAGTGGAATCTGCAAATCGGAGCACAATACAAAGGAGCAGGCGCCAACAGTTTCTATTCTCTTGCTTACCCCGACCAGTTCGACGCCACTAAAACAGGATTTGCCGGATTAGACTGGCAAAAGCGGATAAAACGCTTTACGCTAAAATTGTCGTTGTCATACAAGGCTCATCACGACCGCTTTGAGCTGTTCCGTTCAACTTGGAAAAGCGTGGAACCCGCTTCGTGGTACACCGCTCATAACAATCACCTCACGCAAACAGCCGGTGCCAATTTCAGCCTGCGATATGCATCTTCTGTCGGCACAACTATAGCAGGCATTGAGGTAAGAAACGAAAATATACTATCGAACGTATTAGGCGACGCCAGACCCGATAGAGGCAATTCTGTGTTTACATATTCGAAAAACCGGCTTAATCTCAACTACTTTGCCCAACAAAACATCTACCATAAAGGTCTGTCGGTAGGGTTAGGTGTAGCAGGCAACTGGAACACTATGTTTGGCAACAACTTCGTGTGGGGGGTGAACATCGGTTACGCACTCCCATATAACATACGAATCTACGCTAATGCCAACCAAGGAGTACGACTTCCTACTTTCACCGATTTGTATTACAAGAGTGCTACACAGATAGCCAATCCGTCGCTTAAACCCGAAAAAGCGATAACTACTGAAATAGGCATTGCATGGCACAATAGCAATTTCTCTGCCAAAGGAACCGCTTATTATCGCTGGGGAAGAAATATAATCGACTGGGTGCTTACGCCCGACGACGAACGCTGGCAGTCGAGAAATCTGACACAAGTGAACGCTGCCGGATGCGAGATTCAAGCAAGTTATACCGACAATAATTGGATACGCAGTCTGTCAGTTGGATATTCATTCTGTCATTTAGACAAACATGCAGAAGGCTATCTTTCCAAATATGCTTTAGACTATCTTCGCCATAAGTGTGTTCTGCAACTTAACCATCGTATCTGGAAAGGATTAGGAGCATCGTGGGCACTAAGTTTCCACCAACGCGAAGGAGCCTACAACGACAAAGAAGGTAACACACAAAACTATAAACCGGTTGTGCTTTTCGACGGAAAAATATACTACGAATGGAGAATGTGCGAGATATCGGTAGATGCCACCAACATA
The DNA here is from genome assembly GCA_017450605.1 of Paludibacteraceae bacterium. Taxonomy (GTDB): domain Bacteria; phylum Bacteroidota; class Bacteroidia; order Bacteroidales; family Paludibacteraceae; genus Colicola. The sequence continues at coordinate 62,525 of JAFSTG010000094.1, forward strand.
ATCGGCACACAATACTACGACTATGGCGGCATAGAGCAGCCCCGCAGGTGGATAAAAGGAACTGTTGCGGTGAAACTATAGCAGGCAGAGTTTGAAGGTCTTTAGTCCGCCCTTGGGCGGAAGCAGGTCGTAGGTCGAAAGATTTACGACCTGTATTTTATCACACCGTTAATTGCCCAGCAACACAGATAATACAGACTTGCCACCACCGAAAGTTTCTCTGCACGACGATACACCAGATACTGCGGACGGATAACCTTCCATTTATTTCGCGAAACAGAATCGGTCAGTATCCTATACGAACCTACTATCTTGCTGTTTCCCCATGCCACTTTCGAATGTTTAAGTATCTCAAGCCAATACACATAATCATCGCGAAGCGAACGGAATTCCTCACGCAAATAAAACTTACCGAAGGGTTTGGTATCGTAAAGAGCTGTCAGACACGTTATCGAGCATGTCCGAAGTAAATCTTTATAGGTAACTGAAGCAGGCGGAAAGAACGGTCGCATTATCTCCTCTCCCTGAGCATTTATTCTCTTATGCGCCCCATAAACGAGTACCGCATTCTTCTCTTCAAGAAGTGCCAACTGGCTCTCAAGGAAATCAGGCTCCCACAAATCATCGGCATCGAGCAACGCTATATACCTGCCCTCTGCCCGACGTATGCCATTGTTACGGGCTGCTGCACTGCCACCATTAGCCTGCGAGAACACCTGTATCCGCTCATCGCGGGCTGCATACGAAAGAGCTATTTGCTCGCTGTTGTCGGTGCTACCATCGTTGATTATTATCATTTCCCAATCGGGATATGTTTGCGATATTACACTCTCTATCGTTTGTGAAAGAAAACGGGCGGCATTATAAAGCGGAGTGATAATACTAACCTTTGTGTCAATCATGATATGTTAACTGCTTGCCGGGCTTCTTTTGCCCAAAAATTTGATGTGGCGACAAAGGTACAACTTTATTTCTTAATAAGCAAATACATGAGCATATAGAAAATTCATTTACCTGCCTTTACCCCTCTTTTCGATGCGAAAGACGATATTTTAACACATGGCTAAGAACCACCACGCGACTCCATATTTTTCGTGCCAAACTGCGCTTACTGCGTTTGAACAGACCTTGGGTGAGATTAGTATGTGCCGCATCATGACGACGATATATGATATATACCTCTGACAGAAAACATACTTTCCCCACCATCTCAGCCACAAGTCCGAGCCATATATCATGCCCTATCTCGTCGGTCTGAGGGAATGGCAAGGAAGCCACAAATACACTTCTGCGCATTGCCATACATGCACCGAAATACGTGTTATTGAGCGAGTTTTTAACAAGTCCGGGACCAGAATGGTAAAACTTGAAAAACGAGTCGCACCAAACATGCAAATTCTCGTCGGCAAGCGAACTGTTATGCACTACCAAATCCACGTTTTGCAAGGCGGCAACACAAGCCTCCACCTTACCGGGCAACCACACATCGTCTTGGTCGGCAAGAAAAATAATATCGCCCGACGAGTGAGTAAGAGCATTGAGGAAATTCCACTTGAAACCATGCCGTGCGTTATGGAACAAGCGAATACGCTTGTCAGATATCCTACTTATTACAGCCACTGTCGAATCGGTGGAGCCATCGTCAGAAACCACAAGCTCGTCGTCCTCGCCAAGCTGAGGCAATATCGAGAGTATCTGTTGCTCTACAAACTGCTCGCCGTTATATGTAGCCATACATACACTTATCATAAGCACGATATTTACGATATACCTTTCACTACTTGCTCGTATTGCTCTGCCACCTCATCCCACGAAAGAGGTACGTTTTGCTCAACGAATCGCAACACGTTTTCTTGGTCGTGTAACATCCTTGCTTCCGACGACAATATCTCAAGTATAGCAGCCGGCACTTCCTGAGTCTGTCTAAGACATATCAACTGTTGCTGCTGCTCGGTTGTAAATGAACCTTTGTTGCTGACTACTATACACCCGTTAACAGCTGCGGCAAGAAACGAACCACGGCGCTCCGACAAACCATCGGGATACGGCAAATAAGAAACCTTCGTATCGTTTAAAATCTCTGCTACCTGACGGTGAGTCTTATCGTTGAAGAATGTTATACCCGCCTCCTCAAATTTATCGATAAAGGTCTGAGCATACTCCTTGAATTGCGGTTGCACCTGCCCCATTACATATATCTTTAAGTGCGGATATGCCTGTTTAAGGCACGTTGCCGCTTCCATAAATTCCTCCAATCCCTTCAGCGGGCGCAAATAGCCGAAATAGCCTACATCCCAACTCCTCTCTATCACCGACTTTACAGGAAGCGCACGAGGGATGTTCGAATTGATTTTAACTATAGTAGCATTACGCAGAAAAAGACTCCTCTTCTTTGCCGAGTTCAGTTCGAACTCGGTGGTAAACACCACCGCCGATGCTACTGCAAACAATACACTGAGTGCAAGCTTCCCTTTCCAGCCAAGTTGCGAATACTCGTGAACAGTGAGAATCAGTTTGCGCCTCAGGCATAGCACTGCATATAGAGCCAAAAGGTGAGGAGTAAGGTGGGTTGAGTAGCCCATCGACGGGTACTGCAGATTCACCACCTCGTCGTTTGTACGGCTTAGCAACTTGCAAAGCTGACGGATATTAGAGAATGTCCAATCGGTCTGATAAAACAAATGCCAGTGCTGACCTAAAGAGGTTGAAAGCAAGCATTTGGTGTAGTCGCCTACACCACAACGTTCGGGAGGATATGTGCCGGTGATTATTAACATTACTTTTTCAAACTATCTTGATTTTTGCGGAATATCTGTTCTCTATGAGAATAACTGTCGGTCTTTTGGAATATGAAATTCTGATAATCGTAAAGTATATTCGACGACATATTATGCATCTTAACCAACATGATAGCACTCACAAGTATTGCAAACAACGGAGCCATCACCTTGTCCAGATACTTAAGCAGACGCGGATACATAACCCAACAACCGAAACTGAACAAGGCTCCGAAGCGGGTGATGAAAATATTAAACTCGTAGCAATACATGCATATCAACACAAAAATAGTGAAAGTGTTGATAAATATAAGGTTGCTTTTGTCATCCTCTATCATGCGATGCTGCAAGAATAGCACAAGAACGAACACCAAGGTACGCTCGATATATCCGAGCGTGAACCCGTAAGTCTTGCCGAACAGGGCGTTGGTTACATATTCTAAAACCCTCTCTTGCATCTGTTCGGGTAGGAACTGCGCTATTGCTTTTATCACCAAACTTAGCGAAGGCAGACCAAATAGATAGACGACATTGCCAACAAGGAAAACAGCTATCACTATAACAAGCGGGAACCTGCGGTGGATAAAGAAATAGCACGGCAGCAACACTATTATCGACCAATGGAATGTGCAAGCCAACAAACCAAGAGCCAAGTATTTTACCAACTCGCGACTCTCTATGTAACGTATCGACAAGAGGAATATCAGCAGACCTTTGATATTACGCATCAGGTCGGTTTCGAATACAAAACCATAGAATACGAAGAATACCGCAAGAGCAAACACGAAATACTTATGCCCCACATATCTTGCAAAAAACAAATAAAGCAATACTGCATCTATTAGTGTCGAAACAAACACAAACACATTATACGAGTCGGTAAATGTCCTAATAATCGACACATACAGATTCCATCCTTGCTCGCGGAACATCCATTTATGATGTAGGAAACCGCTCAGTGGCACAGCCCGCGCAAAATCACGATAGTAATTGGTCCAGTCCCATCCTATAAATCCACGCCCGCCTATAAACAGCACAAAAACAATAAGCGCTAATATGCTAAGTGTCCGCCGGCTTCTCTCAGTGAAATTCACAGCCGACTGCAAAAGCGCAATAAGCAGCAAAAAACCAATGAATAATATGTAGGGGAGCGAGTAATTCATCAGATATTACGGTTGATATACCTCCAGAACCGGATTTTATCTTTGTCAGAACGCATAGAGAAATAGACCCACCTGAGCCAACTGTTAACATATAATATGCAGTCGGCAGCTCGGTGTTCTGCCCGACTCACGCACTTGCTCAGATATATTCTGCGCGATTGCTGCAAATAGGGAAGTCGGTCGAATTGCGAACCTATCGTCCTGCTCTCAAGGTGTATCATCTGTGCAGCCGGCACCGAAACAATCTTATAACCTCTCTTGCGTATCCGCCAACATAACTCTGTTTCTTCGTAGAACAAGAAGAAATCTTCCGAGAACACACCTGTCTGCTCTATTATCTTGCGCCTGACCATCAAATCGGCTCCGATGATATAACCCACCTCTTTTTCTTTCCCCGTATGGTTGTATTGCAACGACCCACGGTGGTGCTGTTTTAGCAGAATATTTGAAAAGAGAGCATGTATCTCGAAACGCAGTCCGGGAAGTATTGGCCAATACGAGAACTGCTCACCTCCCGTTTCGGTGATAAGATTGCCACCGCATGCACCCACCTCAGGATGCTTGTCAAGGTAGTCGGAAAGCTGCTTTATGGCGTTTCCTATCTGCTTGGTATCAGGATTAAGAAACAGGATATTTCTACCCTCTGCCACCTCAATACCACGGTTATTGGCATAAGCAAAACCTTTGTTCTCGCTTAGAACTATAAGACGGCATTTGTCGGCAAACCGTTCACTTAGCATCTGCTTCGAGTGGTCGGTCGAAGCGTTATCTACCACTATTACCTCGTAATCTATTCCACTCACGTGCTCAAGAATCGACTCTATAGCCTCAGCAAGCAACTGCGACGAGTTATAGTTTACTATAATGATTGATACATCGGGTTTCATGGTAGTCAATATAGTAGAAAATAGGTGAGTCAGACTCTGAAACACCTATTTTCTTTTAATTTGTTTGTTGCACCTTATTCTGCTTCTGTAGCGGCAGGTGCTTCTTCTTGTGTTGCCTGAGCGGCAGCTGCAGCCTCTGCCTCAAGAGCAGCCTGATGCTTTTCTGCTACACGGTTAGCAATAGCTTTGTTGGTCTCAATCTCTTGAGCCATTGCTTTCTTCGCAGCCTGAGCTTTCTTGTCGGCTTCTTCTTTCGAAATCTTGCCTAATTTAGCATCTTTCTCTGCCTTCCAAGCATCAAATCTGCGCTTTGCTTCTTCCTCACTGAAAGCGCCTTTCTTTACACCGCCGAGAAGATGCTTCCAAAGCATTACACCCTCGTCGGAAAGAATGTTACGTACTGTGTCGGTCGGCTGAGCACCTACACCCACCCAATAGAATGCACGGTCGAAGTTCAAATCAACGGTTGCAGGGTTAGTGTTGGGGTTGTAAGAGCCAATACGCTCAATAAACTTACCATCGCGCGGAGCACGACTGTCGGCTACTACAATGTGGTAGTATGCATAGTCTTTATGACCATGACGGGCCAAACGAATTTTTGTTGCCATTTGTAAAAAATGTCTTTAGTTTGTTAATACTATTTCGGACCTACTCGAGATCCTTAACATGCTTTTTCCCGAAAAGCGCCGCAAAGATACAACAAACTTTTCATTCTCACAAATTTTACAACTCATGAGCACCATTTTTCAGATAAATCAGATTCTGGTCATTAGAATTTATTGTTTCGCCTAATCTTATCCTCACAATGCCCGGAACACAATTTCTTTACCTCACATATTTCCGTCCGTTTTGAATGACTATGCCATGGTAGTCTTTATCAACAGGCTGACCCAATACGTTGTACATCGGAGCTGAAAGATCGAGATTCTCGGCTGACTCTGATAAGTTTTCCACTTTGGTTACATCAATTGAAAAGTCTGGACAATTGTTTACTATTCTCAAATCAGCCGGTAAGGTGTATGACCACAAAACTTCATCACCTCGAGCGGCACACAGAGAGTATATTGTAGAACTGCTTACATCACCATAATGATAACCCCACAAACCGTTTGCTGTACCAATACCCTGTATCCACCGTGTCTTGTGATAGGAATAACCACAGCGAACAACATCTATAACTATACGACCATCTATAGTATCTTTATTCTGAACATACCATCCTAATGTATCACCTTCTTCGTCCATATAATCAATGTACTCGCGTATATCATAAACACTCCAATAGGCATTCACTGTGTCTCCGACACTGGCATCAAAATCATAAAGAAGATAATCTTTCTCGCCTCTATGCCAATATACCTGTTTCTGACTTATTGTTTCACGGAGAGCACCATAATATTGCTTTTTGCCGTATTCATCTTTATACAATTTTTTATATATCATATAAATATAGTCATATTCCGGGTGTTCGGGGTTGTTATATGGCAATTTTATCACTGTATCACCTTCAAGATAGAATGTAATCTTTCGACCATTAGGAATAGGTAACCAAGTGTCGGTTTCCACACAATGCCATGTGTCGGCGGTTGTGACATAGCCGAAGTTGCAACATGCACAATGAGTAAGTTTCAAATTATTTCTAAAAAACACAGCATCAGGTGCTCTATATATGCATTCTCCGTTCTCAGCATGGCATAAGAAGTCCCAGAATGGGCCACAGGTAGAGATTGGGCGGTTTATAGGATAGAAAAATCCATGTTCAATGTCTCCTATACCCTCTACAATTATTTCTGAACGCATACCATTGCCACTAAGATACTGCATTTTTCGCTCTTTCCCTGTAGGGTCAACAAAAGACGAGACAGAATCAATATAATAATAAAAAAAAGTACTATCTTGTCCTAATTTATAATCACCGGGATAATAAGAAAAATAAATATTTCCGCTTGATTTTGAAGACAACCTAACATCACCATGAAACCATATATTGGGAAGAGAATCCCCTTTATTTAGAGAAAAATCATACAATGTAAGGTCTATGTTATCGTATGTATTTCTAAGAAGAATTTTTTGTCCTTCCTCACGAATAAATATACCGGGGTATATTTGAGAATAGAAATACTGATTGCCATTGATAGTAGTATCAAGTTCAAACTCCAGTTTATATATATTGCCTGTTCCGTTGCACCCTTCAATAGTAGTCTGACAAATATCGGTGATACCGGCATGGGTGATTGCTGCATTGGAAATTATAGCAAAAAAAAGTAAAATGCGTTTCATGTTATTCGATAATATTTATAGGGTTGTATATTATTTTGTGTAGGTTACGTTTAATAATATTGACTGGGCAAATAACATTGAGTTGGAAATTAGGAAAATAATCAAAATTAATAATGCATATTTTATTTTCATTGCCTTATTGTTTTATGACTTTGGTTGAATAAATGTTGTTTTGTGTCTTCACAACTACACAATATATCCCATGAGGTAATGTAAGTTCATGGTGTGTTGATGATGAATTGCATAAATAGACTTTTCTACCGGTAATATCGAAAAGACTAGTGGAATATATTGTTTCATTATCAGGGGTAACTACTTCTAATGTATTGTTTGACAAAGAAACTTCCAAAGATTTATTTGTCATATTATTAGAAATGCCGCTATATGTGTAGGGTATGTAACATGCACTTTTATCCCGGGATGATGGGTAATATGTACTATCGATATCTGTAACGCAATGTAAATTATATGAACAATATCCTCCTACTCTACCATAATCCCATATTCTGCGATGAAAGGCAGACTGCATATCCCCCACTCCTTCTATCCATATTATTTCCCTGTAAAAAGAATCAAAAGTATCATCATTAATTAAATCTAAGAATTCATAACCATAGTTACCGACATTCATGGTATCTGCCAAAACAGGATGTAATTTGATGGCTTTATGACCATCGTTAATATAAACAGAGTCAACAACCAAGTCTATGGGCACGTATTTTTGATCTATAAGCTTACGGTTGAATAATGTATCTCCCTTGTTTATGTTGAACTTGTAAATTAGATAATCCACACCTTCATTTCTAATATAAACTTCATTTGCATTGATATTTTCATGCATAAGCCTGCCACCCCGAGAAAATTTATAATACACCTTATCTTCAATAATAGTATCACCCACAATAATAGTACTATCTGAATAATTTTCCGAATAACCTTTAAACCAAAAATCACAAATGACAGCATTTGTCCACATTCTGCCCTTGACAAGCATAGGCTCGTAGGCATACATACTAATACAAACAGAACTTAAAATCAAGTAAAGATTAATCTTTTTCATAGCCATACTTATTTCGTTAATATCATTTGTTTTGTATCAATCAGTTGACCATCGGCAACAAGAGAATACAAGTACATGCCGGCAGAGAAAAAACATATTTTCTTTACCTCACATATTTCCGTCCGTTTTGAATGACGATACCGCGGTAGTCTTTATCAACAGGCTGACCCAATATGTTGTACATCGATTTGTTATCAGAGTTGTCATCAATATTTATCAAGATTGCTTCTACTTTTTTCCAAGACGGGCAATCATTTACCAATCCCAAATGATTTAAATCGTATGAATATAAGATTTCATCATCATGTGCAGCGCAAACAGTCCAATAACTTGTATAACTTCCGGGAATACATGAAATACCGATAGGAAATAATATATTTACCGTACCAATACCTTGTATCCATATATTTTCTATTCCGGGTTTATAATTATCTATCCTCTCAAGATATACAATCTTTCTATTATCATTCGTATATTGTATAGAAGTTACTTTCCAATCAGGCATGATAGTATCTTCTGATGTTTTTTCCCAGTACTCCACACAGGTCTTGTTGTATATCCAACCCCAATAGGCGGAAATAGTGTCTCCTTCTTCCACAGTGAAATCTTGCAGCAAATATTCTTTTTCTCCCGCATAATAATATAATTTTATGCTGTCTTCTGAATATCTAATAGCACCCAAATACTGAGTATTATCTTTCCAGAAACATTGATATGTTTTTTCTTCGATTATAGTGTCACCTTTCAAACTAAAAAATACTGACTCAAAATCATCTTCTTCATTTGTAAAACCGTTGTAAGTATCACTTACAGCATACCACTTATTGGCATACAACATATTTGAGTTATTATAATAATTAGACTCTTGCTGTGCAATACATAATATAGTATTGCATAACATAATAAACATAAACACTTTTGACTTCATTGTCCTATTGTTTTATTACTTTTGTTGAATAAATTCTGTTTTGTGTTTGCACAACAGCATAATATATACCTTGCGGCAATATCAGTTGATGGCACAAGGATGAAGACCTACTGCTATAGACTTCTTTACCTGTGATGTCAAAAAGAGATATTGAGATAAGAGTTTCATTATCGGGGATAACAACTTTTAGGGTGTTGCCTTCTAAATATGCATGCAACGATTCTGCTACTACTTTGTTATCCACACTCAGGGCAAA
>JAFSTG010000095.1 GCA_017450605.1 Paludibacteraceae bacterium
CAGAATAAAGACAATACTTGATACAAAAAAACGCTTGCTAACAATGGCAAGCGTTTTTTGTATCAGGAGTCAGGAGTCAGGAGTCAGGAGTCAGGAGTCAGGAGTTAGGAGTCAGGAGTCAGGAGTCAGGAGTCAGGAGTCAGGAGTTAGGAGTCAGGAGTCAGGAGTCAGGAGTCAGGAGTCAGGAGTCAGGAGTCAGGAGTCAGGAGTTAGGAGTTAGGAGTCAGGAGTTAGGAGTCAGGAGTCAGAAATTAGAAATTAGAAATTAGAAATATTGAAACCTTCCTATGTGAATTTTGCTAATAAATAAGGAATGATTTTTCGAAAAAAATAAAAAACATAGCGTTTTTAATAATAAATAGCGAAAAAAATGCAATTTTATTTGGTGGTTAAAATTAAAAGTTGTACCTTTGCAAAGGTATTTTCACGTATTAAAGCGTGAGTGAAAATAAATACCTCTTAGATCATATCAACCGCTCGGGTTTTGATTTATAAGGATTTTGATATTGGTAAGTAATTACTATTGTGGCTGATATAACCTAACCGGTTTGTTTATTATCAACAGTTCTCCCTTGCAAAACATGCTAAATGACAAACTATTCTGTTTGCCATGTTAGTTTGTACTTGAAGTTTTGCTGGGGGGGGGGGTAAAATTCTGAAAATTAAATAATTACAGAGATTATTCCGCTCTTGATTGTTTTGATAAAGATGAAATTGGTAGCTATTGAGAATTTGATGCGTAAGTGGTCCATGCGGATGGGCTGCTTTTTCTTGTTGTTATATCTCATGGCTCAGGTGGCTAATGCACAGGTGGTGGCTTTGAAAAACAACTTGTTGTATGATGCAGTTGCAACACCTAACCTTACACTGGAATGGAAATTAGCCAATCGCTGGACAATGAATGCCACTGTAGGTTTCAATCCTTTCCCGCTCAAAGACGAGGACTATAAGCTCTCTGACGGTACGCTTCATAAGTGGCGTCATATATTGGCTGATGTCGAGATCAAGTACTGGTTCTGTACAGCTTTCGCACGCGATTTCATTGGTTTTAATATAGGTTATACTCATTATAATGTTGTTGGCGGTAAGTATCCTATCGGATGGCTGTACAAAGATATACTGACCAAACGTCGTCAGGGTGATGCTGTGATGGCAGGTGTGAGTTACGGCTGGTCGTGGATATTGTCGCCGCATTGGAGCTTGGAATTGGCTGCAGGTGTGGATGGCGGATACACGTGGTACGAGGAGTTCGAGTGCGTCTATTGCGGCACAAGCTACGGTCCGAAACGCCAATGGTTTGTAGTACCAAAGTTGGATGTGAATGTTATCTGGCAGATACACTGATTTAAATGGAATTTCACACAGATTGCGCAGATAGAACAGATGTAGCAGATTGTTTTGAATGAACTAATGAAGTTGATTAATGAGTTGACATATAAAATAATTGGTGCGATATATAAAGTCAATGCTGATTTAGGTCCCGGGCTATTAGAGTCGGTTTATGAGGAGGCTTTGTGTTACCAATTGATAAAAGATGGTCTTTATGTTGAAAGGCAAATAGGAGTTCCTCTGTATTATGATGGCAGGCGATTACATACTCATCTTAGGTTAGATATATTAGTAAACCGCATGGTAATTGTAGAACTGAAAGCTATAGAGGCAATAAGTACCTTACATAATATGCAGTTAGATACCTATTTGCGCTTGGCTAATATTCAAATAGGGCTTTTGGTTAATTTTAATACTACCAATATACGAGATGATATTCATAGACGAATAAACCCATATTTTGATGAAAATAAAGTATTAGAAGTAATAAAAATAGAAAATACAGGAGATAAAGAGTCATATATAAGTTCTAAGTAAAAGTTATTTGTATAAAATCTGTTTGATCTGATAAATCTGTTTAATCTGATAAATCTGTTTAATCTGATAAATCTGTTTAATCTGTGTGAATTTTCATTAAAAAACAGCGATTTTGAAGAAGTAATAAAAATAGAAAATACAGGAGATAAAGAGTCATATATAAGTTCTAAGTAAAAGTTATTTGTATAAAATCTGTTTAATCTGATAAATTTGTTTAATCTGTGTGAATTTTCATTAAAAAACAGCGATTTTGAGTAAAAATAATTACATATTACTAATTATTATCTTTTGTTTGCAGGCATTGATGCTGTCGGCACAGAAGATAGTATCGGTTGACTATTTGGCGGGCAAGCCGGCTGTTGGTGAGGGCGACAGCGTGGAGGTGGTGTATGAGTTGCCGATTGACAAGGTGCGCTCCGACTATCAACTCACCTATCGTCCTGTTATCACGAGTAAGCACTCCGACACCTTGGCGCTTGAGCCGGTGGTGCTGCATGGTTCGGCATATATACGTCAGGCTCACCGCGACTTTGTTCTTAATGCCCCTAAAGGTGCCACCGAGCAGACCTACCACCGCATGAAGGATGTGCGCTCGCCTTTGCGCGACACACTGCGTGTGGAGTTGAAGGGACATGAGTGGCTGCTCACCGACACTATATGTATGTGCTACACCACCCGCGAGAAAGAAGGTTGCTGCAAACTAACCGATATGGGTGGCCAATGCGGACCGGTGTTCGCGTTCGCAGAGCCGATAGTGATACCTACAGAGACCATACCTCTTGTGCCCCTTGACACGGCAAAGGATACCGTTATACCTTTCGTTCACGAGCGCTATATGCCGAAGGCTGTAGCAGGTCTGACGGTGCAGAAGCAGGTGCCGGAGGTTATCAAACGTATCAACTCGGGTGCGTTGCGCTCGCTTGAGGATTATCGCCCATACACCTCTACAGAGATACTTGCTAAAGACAGTGATGCGTTGCTCGTCTATTTCGAGCTCGACAAGATACAACTCAAAGAAGAGTTCCGCGACAATCAGGTTATCTTAGACAGCATAGTGCGTCTTGTTGGCGAACTGCTTGCCGACTCGACGGTAGAGGTTAAACTGGTGCAGATAGTAGGTTTGGCTTCGGCAGAAGGACCTGTGGAGCATAACGTATGGTTGGCAGGCGAGCGTGCTAAGGCTTTAGAGGCATACATACGCGTGCGTTATCCTGACATGACCGACGATATGTTCGAGACTAACAACGGCGGTGAGGCATGGACGGAGCTGCGCTATCAGGTAGAACAGAGTCAACCGTTCGACGGGCGCGACGAGATTCTCTCGATAATCGACAACACTGCAGATGTTAACCTGCGTGAGCGTCAGATTAAAGCATTGCATGGCGGCGTGCCGTATAAGTATATACTCGAGAATATCCTTCTCGACCAACGTAACTCTGGCTACATACGTATCTACTACGATGTTACCGACGACGAGGCTCGACTCATCAATATGTCGATTCGCCGTATGCAGGACGCTTCCGGCACTGACGATGAGGCTCAGAAGCAGGCGCTGCTCGACGAGGCTCTCACGATGCTCGAACTGGTGAAACGCGACCCGCGCTCGTGGAACACAATGGGAGTGGCGCTGTGGCTCAGAGGCGATATGGCGGCAACCGACGAGGAACGTCAGGATGCGCGCCGCGAAGCAACAGAATGGTTCCGCCGCGCTGCCGCAAGAGGCGATAAAGAAGCAAAGAGGAACTTAGAGATGATGAGAGAGTGAAAGAAGCGATTTCTGATTTTAGATGCGTTGTGAATAAAACATAATATTAACCCTATATACTAACAATTATTTTGTTTATTTACTTTTTTTTAATTTTTTAAACTATGAAAACATTTAAAAGTTTTGCTTACCTGATGGCGATAGCTATCGTAAGCGTGGGTCTTGCGTCATGCAACAGCAACGATCCCGAAGAACAGCAGGGAACTCCTGCCTACAACGGACAGACTGCAAAGACGCAGTTTGTGATTAACTTGCCGGATAAGGCAGCTAACAGCGGCGCACTTCGTATGCCCGGTGCTACCGTACAGTATGGTACTTCTGAGAGTGCCGTTACTTTCCTCGGTATGGATAATATCGTTCTTATTCCTTACGCAGTGAACGCAGCAGTTACAGCTACCGATACACGTCTTGGTCAGAACATTGTTCTTCCGGGTGTTAGTCCTGCTCCCGATAACTCGTTCTCGGCATTCACACACAATCTGAATGCACAGGTATTCAACGATGTTAAGATTCCTCTCGGAACATATCATTTCTTGTTCTATGGTCATGCTAAGAACGTTACCTTAGGAGACGAGCAAACCACATGGGACACCTACACACAGGCTCAGAAGTTCCAGTATGGTATTCTTCACCACACAGGTCTGACTGCTCTTACTCCTGCTTCGATTGAGTTCTCGCCCGTACAGATTTATCCTACAGGTGCCGAGCATGCTAAGGCTACCGCTCTTATGGCATACCTTACTTCTATTGCTAACGTTACCGATGAAGGTGGTGCTGCATGGAAAGATGGTGGCGACGCCGCTGAAATAGGTTGGAAAGACCTCTACGACAACTTCATCACTCTGAAGGCAGGTTCGTCGGCTTCTATTCAAGCAATGCTTATCGACCTCTATGAGTCGGTTAACACTCAGGCCGACGTTAACACAATGGCAAAGGCTATCAAGAAAGCCATTTTGAATGCTACATACGTTACTAACGCTGCAACCCTTGATGTTACTCCTGCTATTGCCGGTACTCCTACATTTGCTGACGCTATCAACGGTTTCCCGAGCAATCAGGTTGAGAACGCAGTTCCGGGTATAGGTCTGCCTGATGGTGCTGCTGCTGTACAGTGGAACTCGACAGCAAGCAAGTTCGAGCTCAAGTCGTCGTATGAGTGGGCTGCTGCCAATAGTAGCGGAACAATGGATGTTGCTACTCTCGACAAATACATCTATCCTCCTTCGCTCTACTATTATGTTAACAGTGGTTTGCTGGCAGAAGATGCAAAGAAATCTGACCAATATAACACCGCATCGTCAGGTGCTGCCAATTCGGCTGCTGCTTGGACAGCAATCAAAGGTGCTCTCTATACATCAGGTCAGACTTCGGTTATCGGTTCTACTCAGTCGGTTGCTATTACCGACCAGATTCAGTATGGTGTAGGTCGTATGGACCTGAAACTTAAAGCCTCAGGCGCAAGTCTTGCTGACTCGAAAGCAGTTCAACACAATATTGCTACCGGTACAGGTTTGAAACCTACCGGCGTTCTTATCGGTGGACAGGGGCCTGTTAAGTTCGACTTCGTTCCTACAGCAACAGGTACTTACACCATTTGGGATCCTACAATGCACAATACTACTTACACTCTTTCGACAACCGATTACGCAGCCGAGCCTCTCAACTTCACTCTCGCATTTGAGACTCAGCCCAACGTAAAAGTTCGCGTTGCTGTTGAGTTTGAGAATAACATGGAAGATTTCTTCGGTGTTAACGGCCAACTTATTCCTCTCGGCACCAAGTTCTATGTAATAGCAGAGCTTGATCCTACTGACGCCGGCGCTGTAGCACACGACAACACCAAGGGTAACGTGTTCTGCCAGGACTTTGCTACCACTGTTAAGCTCAACATGACAACCCTTGCTAAGGCTTACAACGTAGTGCCTGACCTTCGTACCCCCGAACTCGAACTCGGTTTCTCGGTTAACCTCGAGTGGCAACAGGGTTACGAATTTGAAATCAACATTTAATAATTACTTTTAATGTTTTCACGAGTCGGTGCACCTCTTTTTGGGGGTGCGCCGACATGGTGAAAGCCTAAGTGAATATAATTCGTGTAATGAAGAATAGTCGTTATATATTATTGTGGTTTCTGCTTGCAGTTTGCGGGCAGAGTTGCAGTATTATCGACGACGATCTGACCAATTGCGGTCAGAACTACATGCTTAACTACGAGATGCGTCTTGAGACGAACATGCAGACCGAGATAAGCACGGTGCTGAATGCCGAGTCCGACGAGATGGTGGTAGAGGCACTGAAGAAGAAGCTTGCTCCTATTTTCTCCGACCATGCTCATGATGTTGACCTTTCCTTCTATTCCTACTCAGAAGCCGACTTGAAACATCACCTGTTTGAGGTCATCGACTCTAACAAGTCGTCGTTCACCTTCTATCTGCCAAAGGAGGAATACATGCATTTGGCAGTGGCTAACTTGCAAGAAAACACTATCGTTTCATTGTATGGTGCTGAGTATAGTAACACCGCACATGTTAAGCAACCCGCAGGCGATACTATAAATAGTCAGGAGACGGGTGTGTTCTCGGCTCGTATGCCGATGCAGGTGGTGGATACTATCGACCAAGTGTTCGATGTAACTCTCTATATGATAAACTCGGCAGTGGCTCTTGTTATCGACACAACGGGCTATTCGGGGCATGTGATTGAGGCATATACCGAAGGCACCGCTTCTGATTTCTTTGTGAAAGATAGTCTTTACTTGTTTGCGTCGCCCTCCCTCATACGTGGCGAGGAGGTGATAGTGGATGAAGTGGCACAGGGCGTGCCCGGCATGAAGAGAGTAGGCGGTAAGAAACACTCGCCGCAAGCATGTTTTACAACAGTGAATCTGCCCTCGCGCGATGAAGCAGATGCCGATGGCGTGTACTGGAGAATGAAAGCGTATGTCCGTCTTACCGACGGAACGATAACAGAGAACCTGCTGACGGTGAAAGAACCGTTGCGTGCCGGACAACTGAAAGTGCTGAAGATGCAACTGCAGGAAAACGGCAAGTTGGTGCCGGTGGTATCAACCAATATAGGCGTAAGTATTACTCTCGACTGGAAACAAGGCAATGAGTACGAACCTTGGCTTGGAGTGGCAGGACGCAAGTAGCAAGTATTTGAATTTTGAAATCAGAAATTGAAACAACACCTAATTTACATATTGACGGTTGCCTTGTTTTTGGCAGGATGTAAATCGGTAGAGCCTGATGATAGTGAGTTCAAACTCAATATCAATGTGGCACTGCCGGTTAGCGATGCTAATGTGTATAACAAGGTGATGGGCGACCCCGGGCAGACCGAGGTTTTCAAGAAACCCCGTTACGGATATATCTATCTCGTTAACGAGGCGGACGGAGAGGCTGAAGTGATGACCTTATACAAAGAAAATTTGGATGAAGACGATTGGGAACTGAGAACTTATAACGGCGTGTATATGCATCAGGACGACTATGTGTATGTCTATAAAAAGACATTCGTCATCCTGCTGCCGAGCAAGCGTGATGCAGGTCGCATATATATAGCTATGTCGTATTACCCGCTCAATAACCTTCGCGTGAGCGGACATACCTCTGACTACGAACCGCAGACAGAGAATGATGTGAAAAATCTGGTGTTCGACTTGAATGCAAACCTCAAGTCGTCGCTTCAAGATATATATTCTTCGCCGGTAGGATATATCTACAACGGCAAGTATTATGGGACGATACAAAACTACGCCTACGACCCTTCTGACGGTACCGGTAATAAGGCTACTTCTATTCATCTTCCGCTATATCACGTAGCATCGAAGGTGGATGTGATATGGAACGTTAGAGAAGACAAACAGCAGGATGTACGTATCACCAATGTTAAGGCAACACATGTGTATGATGGTCAGTGCTATCTGTTCCGCCCGACTGAGAATACAGTGAATGCCGCCACCTATGCAAGCGGCTACGATGTGGAATTGACCAACAACAACATAGCAATGCAGTGGGAGGGACGCTCCTACTTCTATGCTATACCATATACTAATAATGCCGATAAGTGTCCGTTGCAACTCGAGTTTCAAGCCAACGAAAACACATCCGGCAGTTATAAGACAACGGTCTTGAACGAACCAACCTCACCCTTCGTCCCATGGATAAGAGGTAAAATTAATATTTCCCGCAACGTAGAGGAATTGTATAATTGAGGTTAATGGTTAATGGTGAAAGGGTACGCCAATTTATAATTGGCGACTAATGGGAAGTGAAGGGTGAGAGATTAACCGCCAATTGCAAATTGGCGCTCCCTTAAACGTAGAAAACAGAAAGTTTAATTTAATATTTTGAAACAACAACACAATATATTATCATTCATGCGTAGCATTAAGGTTAATGCTGCGGCTTATTTGAGTCTGTTGCTCTGTTTGCTACTTTGCGCAATTCCGTCTGAGTTGTCGGCTCAGGTGGATACTATTCGTTATGTTACAATGACGGGTAATTACGGAGGCAACGGTCGTTCGTGGGGTGAGGCAAAGAACTCTGTGCAGGACGCTATCGACGATTTGCGCGAGTACTTGCGCCAGAACTCGCTCTCGTCCGGTTCGGTGTATGTAGCAACAGGTACCTATGTACCTACCAAGTCAACAGAGGCTGTTGGCGGTTCGATGCTTAACACCTCGTTCCTCCTTTACGAGGGTATCCACGTGTTTGGCGGTTTCCAAGGAACAGAAAATGACCCTACCGAGCGTGTCATGGCAAACAACAAGACGTGGCAAGAGAACTTGGACTCGCGTCCTCTGATAGGTATATCTACGGCCGATGAGGTGGCGGCGATGTGGGACTTTAAGTACCCCACAGTCTTCACGGGTAACCACTCGTCGGTGAACACGAGTTTTACTTTCGACTCTATTCGTGGCTATTACAACACCGCCTATCCTGCCAACTCGTATCATGTGGTATGGTTTGCCACTAATGGTCTGATTACCGATGTGAGCGATACTCTTGCAAACCACTTCATGCCGCTTGAGGTGCCTGCTTGGGTCGATGGTGTTACTATTCGCGAGGGTAATGCCTCTACGCGTAACACATCGGTTCGCGAGCATACCTCGTATGGAGGCGGTGCATATATGGTAGCCAACTCGGGTTTGTATAACTGTATAGTAGAGTACTGCTCGTCAACACTCCGCGGAGGTGGCGTATATATGGATGGTGGTGGTAGTATGGATCACTGCTATGTGCATACGTGTCAGACCACCGGTGTAGGTATCGTAAAAGGTTATGGTGGTGCTGTCTGTATCGACTACGACGGTTCCGTCAAGCACTCATACCTAACACAGTCGAGTGCACGTATAGGCGGTGGTTTGGCTATATGCCACGTGCCCGGAGAATATCCGTGGGAGCAGCGTGTGCGGCAGCGTTATGGTAGAGAACCAGGGAGCGAAGACCCTATCTCTTTCTATTCGCCTTTCGCATCGGCTTGCGTTATATCTAATAACACCTCGACGGCTGAGGGCGGCGGTGTGTATTTGGATGAAGGTGGTGCTATCAATCACTCAACTATAGTTCGAAACAACTGTATAGGTCCCGATGTTATGTACTATGGCAGGCGTCATGGTCGTTCGGGCGGTATCTATGTTCGTAACTGCGGTATGATATTCAATACGGTATGTTGGGGCAATGCGTGCGCAGTGAACAACAATATTCAGTTTGCGGCGATTAAGCAAAAAGCCGATGTGAGAGATACCGTTTTTGTGTTCCACAGTGGTTTCCAGAATCATGATATCAGCGACTGGACGGGTGTTCAGAAAGATATGGTATATAGCATAGCCTCGCAGAACCTGCCCGTCTTTGGAACGACGAGTATCTATCCGTGTTTCGACAGTCCTACCGAGCAGGCAGGTATAATATGCGGTACCCGCGACGGCTCCGGCAACTTCACGAGCACTTATCCTACTGTTCATCCCGAGGATTATCCGTTGGCTCGCGTATGGCATCCGCGTTCTTACACCTCTCTTATGGGTAAAGGTATTCAGGTTACCGATGCCGTGCAGGGTGCTTCTATCTGGATACGTCATGCCCATTCGCCCCTCGACATGCTTGGTAACAGTTTTGAGCCTATCTCGTCGCTCGGTGCATTAGTACGCGAGAACGAGAGAGTGGCTTATTCGCTGGTAGCACCGCAAGCAGAGGAAGCCCGTCGAGGAGAGACAACGCCAATACCTACACTCTTCGTCGATTCCGCACGCGGACATGAGTTCGATGCCGAGAACGACAATGCTTTCTCCGAGCGCCCGCATGTAGGACAGTCGTGGAACAGCCCGCTCATCAACCTCGGCAACGCCATCGACTATTTCAGAAAATATTTAGTTGACGACCCGGGTGGTTCGCACCACTACTATCTGCCTGAGTTAGACGAAAACGGTAACGAGACCGGCAATTTCATACGTGCCGAATATGTGCAGGTGCTCGTCAAAGAGGGAGAGCTGACTACCGCCGGTCCGGGTAACTATTTAGGTAACGAGTTACGAACAGCCGCCGTGCGTGTGGAGAGTCACATGCGACTCTATGGCGGCTACCCGATGGATAATTCAGGAACTCAGACCACCGGACGCAACCCTAACGAGAACGTCACGCGTATCAACGCTAATATCACGGGTGCCGCCGGCGAATATGGCTACAACAACTGCTCGGCACATGTCATCGCCATGGTCAACGTGGAGCATGCCATCGTGGATGGCTTCCGACTATATAACGCCAATACTCACGGTATCAACACTACGGCATCTGTACACGCCGGAGGCGGTGTGCTCGTCAACAACGCCACCACGCCCGCGGCAAAGCGTATCCACATGGTAGGTAACGAGCTGCGCAACTGTGCCATAGCCCACTGCTCTTCGCCTAAAGGTGCCGCTATCTACGTCAACGGAGAGTACCCGATGGCAGACGGAACAATAACATTTGCTGAACTGAAAGTGGTCAACACCGTTATTCGCAACAACACCGCTGACTTCGAAAACGAGACTAACCACCAACTTCTCAGCGAGAGCCATGGTGTTATCACTGCCAACGGACGTGCTTATATCGACATCAACCACTGTACCATAGCCAATAACGTAGGATACCCGTTCAAGGCAGACAGCCGCAAGACCGACAGCGATGAACAGATCACCTGTCAGCACCCCGAACATAACTACCATGGTTTCCATGGTCTGATACGCGTCAACAACTCTATCATCTTCTGCAACGGCGACCGCCGTTTAGACAACCGCGGTCAGTTAGGCAGTGTAGGTCAGGTAACCTCTGTCAACCCCGACGGACAAAACTACGTGTTCGGTACATATAATATGTTCGACGCCGACATCGTGCTTCACAATGTCGATAAAGGTGGGCAACTTGACCAACCGCATGGTTTCTTCAAGTCGGACTTCACGCTGACTACCGACATTATGCCTGCTGACTTCGTGCCCGACGGAATAACCTCTACCGTCAGCGACGGCATCGCGAGCGGCGACAAGCGCAACCAGTGTATATTCACCCGCACCGACAACACGGCTATCACCTATCCGGTGTTCGAGAACCCGAGCCGTAACGTGGGTAACTCTTACGACAGCGATATGCCGCTCTATGGTGGTAAGATCTCGTATCGTCCGCTCAACCTCAACCCCGCTGTTAATGCCGCCTCCGACGCTTCTATGTCGGGCTTCGACCGCTCAGATGTTATTCCGCGTACCTATGGCGGTGCAGCCGACTTAGGTGCCATCGAGAACACCAACCTGCCCGAGGCGGGAACGGTGCTGTATGTAACACCCGATGGCGCGGGCAAGCGCGACGGCAGCAGCTGGGACAATGCGATAGCGGGAAATACGGTCTATGCGATGAACAGCGGCCTGTCGGCCCATGTGGCGGCACAGGGCGACATGCTGGACGAGGCAAACGGTACGACCCGCTTGATAAATGCCACGACGGGGAAACCCGTGCTGACCACGGACAATCGCTATCAAGGCGGTTTTGCAAGGGCGTATATCACTGCAAGTACATCAGGCGGAACATCTGTTTCAAACAGATCCAAAACTTGGACAACAGAAGTCAATGTTTATGACGACGGAGATAGAATAGGCGAAAGAGATACGCTTCAAAACGACCAACTTTCCGAATCGGAAATAACGACAGTAACAAGTGCAGGCAGTGCAACACCCGGATTTACTGCCGGCTGGAATGATGTGTCGCTCTATCCGTATGGTGAAATATCCGGTCAGTCACGCGCCTTGTGGCGTGCAGAAGGCAACTTGAGTCCGATGCATGAAAACAATGTAACGGGGAATGGCAATAATTTCTCTTTCAACGATGACTACACAGGAGCAAAAACGGCGGTCGGCATGGTAACAAGCGGTTCGTTGGTTATTAGAAATGAACGCTATGAAAACTATATCAGCGGACTGCAATATGCTGTAGAAAAAGCCTCTGCGCTCAACAAAACGAATCACGACACGAAGGTGCAAGTATGGGTAGGAGCGGGCAAATATACGGACTATAAGGGTTATGTGATGCGCGATAGCGTGTCTGTATATGGTGGTTTTCCTGCTTCGGTATATGCTGCACCGGGTCTGTCTGAACGCGTGGCGCTGATGGCTGATTCTTCTACGGTTATCGTCCCCAAATCGGCTGATCACGCGCAACTTACAGCCCGTAATTATGAGACTATCCTGCAAATCAGCGATGTAAATCCTCGAAGAGACAGTGTTACGCTAAATACCGATTCCGTTCGTTTTTGGGACGATAACTATTCCGTCGCAAATACCGAACAAACAATTAATTACGAATACAAAAGCCGCAATATTTTACATCACTTCCATCTTGAAAGAGAAAGTAGCAGCGATATTGTAAGGAGTTATATTCAATATCCCGACTTCAAAAATGCAAGCAATGAAAATATCACGGTAAGCAATTCATCCAATACTACAGTCAATTCTGTCAAATACTATACTTTTGGCACTGCAACAGATGATTTTGATTGCTGGCATTTATCACACCCTGTAAAAACTAATTATGTAGCAAATATAGAAACGGGTGATAATGTTAAAAACAAAACAGCCAATATATATGACCCCGTTACAGAGACTCAACTAACAGGTACTGATGCCACTTTTACAGGTCATCGGTTGTTTGTCGGTAACGGCTCTTTGACGGGTCTGCGCGTTTGGCAGACCATTCCTAACTTACCGGCAGGCAGATACAAGTTGCAAATTGATATGGCAGGTGGCTATCGTAACAAGTTTACAGACACTGCACCCACCAATATGTTTTTCCGAATCTATGATTCAGACGGCAATAGTTGCATGGTTGCCGCAAACGGGCAGAGTGCAACTGAAGTGATGTTGAAAAGCATTGGTACCGTTGTTCCGACAGATAATAGCGGAACAGTCAGAAGTGCCCATTTCCGTTATGAATTGGAATTTGTGCAGGCCAACGATGGCGAGTTGAAAATTCAATTGGAAATAGAAGACGGTGTAAGGAACACAAAGGCGGCAAACTCAACTTACGGAACAGACACCGGTGGTGACCCTGAAAACATTCCGAATTCATATACTTCAAATTATGGCGGAAACAACCCAAACCGCAGGGAATTCTTTATGAACAATCTGCATTTGTTCAAGTTAAGCGATGATATGGTGTATGTTGAATATGATACAGATGACAATTTGAGCGACAGAGATGTTCCTGACAAAAAGACAACAGAAACAGTCAGCCAATCAGTCTATACCGTCACCAAGCACCGCACCACACTCAGAAAGCGTGTACTCACGATGCCGGATGTTACGAATCCTGTTTTCGTCATCGGTCCGGGAAACCCTGTCAATGAGGGTCAGAACGGTGGTGATGTGGCTCACATCGAGCGTGTAATCAAGCCGGAACGCAAATCATGGGGTACAAACTCAAGCCGCCTCTATAATGATCCTAACTACAAAGAATACAACGAAGTTTATTGGAACGGGTTCACCATCCGGCATGGCTTTATTTATGACCATAGCAGTGTGCATGACGGAGGCGCGGGAGTGAGTATGTATGAAGGCGCCCACTTGCAAAACTGTATCATTACCGACAATTTTGCAGGTTGTACAAAACAAAAGGGCGGCGGCGTGTTCTGCAATGGTTCTAATGCCACAATTGAAGGATGTTTTATACTGAATAATACCACAACACAAGGTTCTTCAACCGTATCTGCCGCTGATCAAAGGCAAGAATTTGCAGGCGGACTGTTCCTCTATGAAGGCACTTGTTTCAACTCTCTGATTGCCAATAACTATGCCAATGGTTTTGGTGGATTGGGTTTGTGCGTTGGTCGTTTCTACAACAATACAGTTGCCTACAACAGAGGAAATGCCACGGCTGTATCTTCCGGCAACGGTTACCCGACAGGAGATGTCGGTAAAAAAGTTGGCGGTGTTCGTATTGCAACCAATGCCGGAACACAATTGCTGATGGCAAACACGCTGATATACGGCAACAACGGATTGGCTGTTGACATAACTGAAAATACGAGTGATGCGGCACCGTTCATCAACTGTTATGTACAATCTGAGGACTCCATACTGAAAACGGCATTCCTCGGTGCATTAGGTAATTCAGACGAAGGTGTGGCAAATGCGTATGGTATCAGTAATGTGGTGCTTAACGGTGTCGCTCCATCTGCTGCGAACACACCTTTTGCAGCAGATGTGGTGAATGGTGCATATACAGCGGGAGCACGCGCTGCCAATGATTTTTCGCTTCGTCAAGCGGATGGCATACGTTGTGTGAATGCGGGAACGGAAGATTTCGTTAGTGCGATGACCGATGCTGTAACTGCGTACAAGCGTTATAGTAATCATAAGGCTTCTAACGACACGGAGTTTATGAATGCTGTTGCCGGAGTGACATTGCCGCAGAACGATGTGGTGTATGCCGACCGTGTGCAAGACTGTCAGGTGGACATAGGCGCTTACGAATATGATGGCGTCAAAGACATACGCCCCGACACACTCTCGCACCCGGGTATAGCTATTTATTATGTAACTTTCGATGGCGGTAGCCCTGAAGTGAATTCAATTGTCGGAGTCGAGAGTAATGCGTCTGCCGATAGCCCGTTCAATGCTGCTTGCGAGCAGAAACTGCAAAAGGTGCTTGACGCTGCCGGCAGATATAAGTATGCCCTGATGACTGAGAACACCTACAATGTCGATACGACAGGTAAAGGCTTTGTTGCCGGCGAGCCGAATAAATATTGGACTGTGCAAGTCCGTCTGCAGGGTGACGAGTCCGGCAACTTCGACCCTAACAGTACGGTAGGCGGCAACTACTATGCTCCTACCCGCTCTACCAAGCACGATGACATCACACGCGATGATAACATCCTCGACTATGCTTTTATCATTCCTCGCGGTGTGCAGGTACTTGGCGGCTACAAAGGCGATTTCTTTACTTGGAAACATCCTGATGTACCATATCCAAGCTTGGATGATTATGCCTCTTGCTATCGCTACCCCGTAACAGCCAAAGCAGACGGCTGGATTTTGGTTGACGAGCGCGACCCGCTCACCTATCGCTCGTCGCTCAACGGTAGCGTCGTATCATCGACAGGTGCTGAGGGGCGCACCTACCATGTGCTCGCTTTCACCGACGATCTGTTCGATTTGAGAGAACATAGGCAAGAGGGTCAAGAGGCAGGCGGCTATCTTGCTGCTTACGCCGAGTTTGCTGATGCCGAGACTCATCGTGCTGTGGTTGACGGCTGTTTCATTGTCAATGGTGAAGCCAACTCACCCGACGAGGAAGATAGTCGTGGCGGGGGCGCCGTAGTAACCGACTTTGCACATATCCGCAACTGCGTCGTTCATAACAATACAGCCAATGGTAGCGGCGGAGGCTTGTATCTTATGCCGGGTGCTCTCGTCAGCGGAACCATTCTCAAAAATAACAGTGCCGATATAGGAGGTGGTATATATATCGAAGAACCTGCCGCCGGCTCAGGTCTGCCTTACGCACACATATTCTCATCTACTATATGCCACAACAACGCTGCAACACGTGCAGGTGGTATATATTTCGAAACTAATCTTCGCGCTAACTCTGTGGCTATATGGAAGAATACCGCCAACGACTTTGCTAACGTTGCCGGCACCTTTACAATGAACGGTGTGGGCGACGACATCAACTATCCCTTTGTTAACTGTGGAGTTGAGGTGCGTCGTATCGAAGGTCAAGGCAACGTCGAACTGTCAGCCGTCGAGACCGAGGGCGTTAGATGGGACCGCAACGACCCGTTCTTAAAGTTCAACGTGATGTACTACCCCATTGAGATGTCATCAACCCTTGCCCGTGCAGGAATGAAGTACTCCGAGTTCCGACTTCTTAAGAGTATATACACCACTCTCGACACCACCGACATTGCCGGTGTGAGCCGACTTCAATGGTCGATACCCGGGATTGAGCGTTGGCCGGTAGGTACGTGGGAAGGTGATACACTCGTCTGCAAAGACAACGACTTCATAGAGATAGGTGCACGAGCCATCAACCATACTTACGAGGTGCAGGTTGATACATTACACATGATGTACCGACTGTTTGTTGTGCATACTGACCTACTCAACTCTGAGGTAGCACGACGACTTCAGGACAACGAGAATACCGACGATATGTCGGAGATGTATCGGCAGATGGGGTCTTCGTTCCTCAACCCGTATCACCGTCTGCTCGATGCTTTCGACTATATCATCAAGGCTCGACGCACTAACCCTGAGATGCGTAATGCACACTTTGAGATATTGCTCGAGGCGGGAACCTACGAGCCTGCTCGTAATGCACATGGCGAACAGGACTTTGTGCGTACTAACACCTTTAGTATCCCAGAAGGTGTAACGCTCATTGGCGGTATCGACCACCGTGCAGCAGGCAATGCCTATTGTCAGGCAGGATATAACGATACGTTGTATAGCGATTTGCACATAGGTGGCGACGGAGGCAGCCTCACTGCCGATGTCACCGTGCCCATCATGTTAAACGGTGCTAATTTGTCACCCATAACGCTCAACAATGCCGCTACCGTTGATATTCGCGAGAACCGACCGATGAACGACTACAACCTCAACTCGGTTATCGAACCCTGGGAGTTGCAGCGACAAACAATATTGTCGGGAGATGCGGTTTCAAACGATGAGTCAACGCACATCTACCACGTTATCACTTGTTTTGCCGACTCCAACCAACTTGGTCCGCTGCCGATGAAGTTCAAGCACTACGATGAAGCTAACAATACCTTCAAGACATACGACGACAACGAACATAAGTACGTGTATAGTCCTGACAATGTCATCGACGAGAATCCTACCGACTTGCAAGGCGGACTTGATATGGACAAGTTGCGTGAGAACTTATCAAAGGAGTGTGCACAGTCGAAAGCAGCGCGCTCTATAGTGCTCGACGGACTTATCATCACCGGCGGACATGCCAGCAACATCGAACATGACGACTACCGACGACATATATATCAGCGGCACTCGTTCTTCCGTGGCGGTGCAATTTTGGTTGACGGCAACTGGACGCAGTCGTTCGACGAGGATTCAACGCATGTGCCTGCCGTAACTACCCCGGCTGCCTACAATATACCGCTTGTGGTGCGCAACTGTCGTTTCCAAAATAACATGGCAGTATGTGGAGGCGCTATATTCTCGAATGGCGACATGCACATCTACTCGTCGCACTTCACTCAGAACTACTCGCAAGGTCCTGAAACAGAATTAGGAGCCGGATTAGTGCCCTTCTCGGCAGGTGGTGCTATAGCCGCCAATTCTTATTGCGGTATTGCCAACTGCTTGTTCGATAATAATGAAGCCCGCCGCGGGTTCTACAATATCACGGTGAGCGGTCATGAACAGATACCTTATGCCGATGCTCGTCAGGGCTTCGGAGGGGTTGTGGCAGTGTCGGAAAAAGCGCGATTACGTGCAATGAACTGCCATTTTGTAAGAAATAAGGCTGTGGCATATCCGTCAATCTACAACTTTGTAACCAACGACACTTATCTCAATCGAGACTCGATACAACTTGCCATCAACTGTATGTTTTGGGGTAACGAGGCAACAGGTCTCATAGAACCTGAAGGCATACAAGAGCCGATACCGCAAGTGTCGCTCGATACTTTCAACAACCGTTATCGTGCATCGATGAACGGTGTGTTCCACTACAATGGTCGGGATATGGCAAGTTTCAACCGCATGGTATTAAACTACGATTCGCTCTATCTGTTGGCTCGTACCTACGGTCAAGGATTGATTCCTGATACTCTTGTGGGTAAGATGAATGATACTATTAATGCCATTCGTACGCTCGGCGACCGCATTGAAGGACTCTTTTTCTGCGCCTATCGCAACGGCTACGGACTACGCTCCGTCAAACCATATCAGATTACGCCCCGACTGCTATCCGACCATCGATTTATTGATGGCTATATGCTTAAATACAACGAGATTTTCGACGACACCTCGCGTGTTGACGCTATCAACTGCGACCCGCGTAGAAAGCCTATGCCACTTAATACTGCTCACGAATACTTAGGGCAGGAAAAGTACAGCGAGTTGTTCTCGTATTTGCGAGGAAACAACAATGTTATTATAAACAGGAAAAACGACGCGGTAGATGGTCCTAATTTCGTTCAGCCGTCGGAGGTTCCGGGCATCGACGGTTATATGCAGAATGCCGACTGGCTGCTCGCACGTGCCAACTCCACAACCGACGCAGGCTGGGGAACAATGAAGCAAAATGTAACACGCAGGGTTAAGTGGTGGGAGAATACCAATTATACACGGCAAGACCACCCCTCTGATTATAAGTTTACCACAAGAGAAGCAGCCGCTGCTATTGATCCTTCAGGCGAAGCGTTCCCTGTCTATGGAATAGAACTGGCTACTTTCCGCCCCCTTGCTGATGCCGAGGATGCGCTATATAACCACTTCGCAAAGCAGCATACCACAGAGTTCAACCTGCCGCTTATGCCTATCGGCGAAGAACATTATATGGAATATACTCGCGAAGGTGATGATACGCAAAATCAGATGTATCGTATCTCTTCGCACCCCAAGTTAGGAGTTAAGAATGTGTATATCGACATGGGTGTGTATGAATATCAGTATGTTCAACTCGAACTTCCCGGTAACGAAATCGACACTGTATGGGTAACTCCGGGTATGGATGTAGAGCGCTACCCCGATTTGATACACGACGGCACTTCGTGGAGTCGTGCTACCACCGACTTGCAGGGTGCAATAGAGGTCCTGCTACGTTCGCACAACAACCACGATAAGTATATAATGCTCAAAGCCGGTAACTACGCCCCGTTGCATACGGTGCTTGAGCGTCATGCACTATTCTTCGATATCCCTACCGGCGTGATGCAGATTGTTCTACCCGATACAGCCAGAAACGATGAGCCTTATTCGGTGCGTAGCATCAGTATCCTTGGCGGCTGGAGCACTACATCAGAGGATGCTCCGCGCGACCCCTATGGCAATCCATCGGTTATTGAGATGTCGCCTATCAGCGGAAAGGAAACACTCAACCAGACTATCATAGTGGAAGATATGACCCGTCAGACCATGATGCGTACATATCGTAACGACGACCTGCAACGCACCGATACTGTTATTCCTATATTCATCGATGGTGTGCGTTTCACAAATATCTATTCTGTAGCAGATACTATTAACACTCTTGAACTTAACCGTTTGGGCGGCGCGTCGATATTCTATCGCGAACAGCGTCAGCATAATGCTGAGGGTAATATGATCGACAATAAGCCTCTTTATCCCACTAAAGTAACTACCGAGAGTGGTGTGCAAATAGAACTGCCTAAACTGACATTGTCAAACTGCGTGTTTGTAAATAATGGTGAGCGCACCGCCGACCCCTCATTCCGTTCGCCTGCAGTGTATATAGGTCAGGGCGGTGGTACAACGCTTGTCGTCAACACACTATTCCACTCGAATGCCGGCGACCCGATATTTGCACCCATTCATCATCAAACGGGCACCGAACTCGACAACACGCCTAATATAGTACGTATCATCAACTCAACCTCAGCCCTTAACGATGGCTACCTGAACTTGCAGAACCAATATAGTGAGGTACACAACTCTATTATATGGAAAGACGATAGGCTGACCGATGTCTCGCCACGCCAGTTGCGTATAGGTAGTAACGTATGGGCAGCAGGCAGCACAAAGGCAGGTTTGGCAGGATATGTTACCAATAATGCCATTTACGGCTGTTTCGGTACAGAACGCGGCGACGCGCTCGGTAACGAATGGCTGTCAGGAACCAATACAGATGTGTTCTACGGTCCGAATTTCATCCAACCTGACGAGTCGGCTTCTACCGACGAGGAGCGTCTTGCGCGCAACTTCCGTCTTAACCCTGCTATGCGCACTATGAATATGGCAGATACCACTCTCTATCGTGATAAGGTGTTTGCACTTCAGTATCCCGACGTTACAGGCGCTATCCATTGGCGGAGGCCGTTAGGTCTGAAAGCCGACACTATCTCTTCTGTTCGTCAGGACTTAGAACTTGCCAACAAGTCGCGTATAGTAGGTGTTGGTATGGAGCGTGGTGCCTACGAGTGCTTGGCGGTGTTGCAACGTGTGCTCTATGTTGACCCTATGCGAGGTGAGAGCGATGATAACGATGGCTCGTCGTGGGAGCATGCTTTTGGTCGCGGACAGTTGCAGAACGCCATCGACGTGGCGGCTATATATACTTATCTCAACCATAACCTTCCTAAAGAGGAGTCGCGCCGCTCGTACGTGTTTGTTAAGGGTGGTCCGTCGGCTTCCCAAACCGACCTGTTAGCGCAGCCTGACCTTAACATCAAGCCTCACGACGGTGTGCAGGTGTATGGCTCGATAGCCACTAACTTCCTTGATACAGCTTTCCACGACGAGGACGGTTATTACACCGATGCCGAGTGTCAACGCTATGTTAACTACGTGCGTTCATCGCGCCCGGGTATGGCAGTGCCGGGAGTGTCGCTTACCCGACTTTCGACCATGCATACCGACCTCGAGGCAAAACCCTTTGAAACAGGGTTCCTTATCGATGGCTTCTTGTTCTCTAACCCCAATCCGGCGTCAGTATTTAGTGAGGCACCTGTACTTATGACCGACCGACGTATGGTAATCCGCAACTCGATATTCACAGATAACGTAGTACGGACTTCAGCACCGTCACCTGTCAGAAGAAAAGCAACACCTATAACGGTGGGATTGGTAACAAGTCCCGACGACCCGGGACCAAGTGGTGAAGACCTGTATTCGACCCTCTTGTCGGTCGTTGACTTGCGTTCGGGGCTGTTCTACAACAATCTAATGTACAGAAATACAGCAGAGGCTGATATCACCATGGGAAGTAGCGGATTAGTACTCAACTCGACGATAGTGAACGATAACTCGGGGCAGTTGACCGTCGATGCGCAGTTCGCCACAGAAAAGAGCGTGGTGAACAGCGTGCTGCTCAATAGCGCCGATAACGACTTAGGTATTAACTCCTCCTATTCGGCTATGTTTGCTCAGTGTAATCAGAAAACCGGTATGTTCGCGCCTTATCTAACAGCCAACAACCCATATACTCTGCCCGATTACCTCACTGAGAACAAACCGCTGCATTATCAGTTGCACGAAAGAAGCGAATATATAAATGCTCAAGATACGACACGGTCGCGCCTGAACGGATTGAATGCCTTGTTCGCTCCATATATCGGTTATGCCGTTAACTTCGACCGCGACCTCGACTTGCTTGCCAATCCGCGTGTTATAGCCGATAGCATTGACCTCGGCTGCTACGAGACATGGCGTGTGCCTGCCGATTCGTATATGACAACTACTAACCTTACCAACCCATTGGCAGGTAGTAGCGGGCATCCCGAATCTGAAGAACGTGTGGCTTATCTCAATAACTACGGAGGCAATCGTTATCCGCATAACGGCTCGGTGGTCTATCTGATGAAAAACTCGAGTTTAGTGCTCGAAACAGATAATGGTACACCGCTGTTCACCGGTGTGGTGGGTGCTGTGAAACCGGGTTACATGCTTGTCAGCGAGGGCGCCTCGCTCTACGGACAAGGCAACACCTTCCAATCATCGTACCTCGCAGCAGAGAAACGATTTGTTAACCAGCGCTACTCGATGATGTCGCTGCCGTTCGACTACTCGGTGGCTAACACCATATCGACACGTTACGATGCTACTAACGATACATTGATAGAAACTGGTAACCCGGTCGCATTCTTGTCGTACCGATATGAGGCATCAGAGCGTGCACAGATGAACTACCTCTTCCAACCTGACAACTCTACCGTTTGGAAAACCTATGCCGACGACGAGCGTTTGGCTACACGAGGATGGTTGCTCGACTTCGGCGAACAGAAAGATACCTTGTTGCGTTTCACAGGTTTTGCCGCTACTGCCGATGCTTATGTCTATCAAGAGACAGGCGAGGATGTACGTTACGACACCCTCTATCAGTACGACCACCGCATATCAGGAATGAATGGTCAGACACTCGACTTCACCCGAGAGGAAGATATGGGATGGAATATGGTTGGACTGCCTTGGCTTGTTTCTAACTATAGAACGGATGCTCTTGAGGCGGGCGACCCATATCAGATGCACATACCGCACCTGTTCTATCAAATGGACGGCTTGGGCGAGTATCTGCACGAGAATAACGATGTTGTATATACTTCTCGCTCGTGGACCGCGGGAGCACAGATGTCAATGTCGAAAGCTGCGTTTATGCAAACAGCAACATTGCAACCTTACGAGCTTGTAAGTTTCCGATTGCCCGTATTCGTTGCCGGAGCCACTCCGCGGCGTACCATAGTACGGCTCACGCGAGATGCTCAAAACGGTGTTCCCGCACAAAGCGATATAGTAGAGATATTGCCTTCGACAACGGCTCCTAAGACGGTAAGTTATGTAACCGGACGTGATGGTGTGAAATGGATGACAACAGGGGCAACCGAACTCTTCATGCTCGACCATACTGAGCGCAACCGTATGGGATTGCTGGCAGCCATGCCTCTCGAAGTGGATGTGCCGATGGGTGTATCTGCTGTTACTGCCGACAATAGTAGTATCAGTAGTTTCGACGGCTACCGATATACAATCTCGTTGCCCGACAAAGAGGCTTACGCCGACTACTCGCACGTTTGGCTAACCGACCGCCGAGAAAACCGCATCGTCGATCTTAAACTGCAAGACTACGCGTTTACAGAAGGCGAAAGCGGTAAACCGGCATCAACGAACTCGCGATTCTTATTGCGGATAGGAGGTATGCCTAAGCAGGACGATTTGGGTAACCGCGAATATATAATCTTCGCTTCCGACGGCTACCTCCATGTGCGCGGAGTGATGGCAGGCGATAAGATAACGGTGTATGGCGTGGCAGGACAACTCGTGCTGTCAGGCACCGCCCTGAGCGACGAGTTTATAGCATTGTTGCCGTTTATACATACCGGCTATGTGGTGAAAGTTAACGAGGCTGCACAGACAGTGCTCAATCTGTAGGTATGCCCCCGCCGGAAAATGCCGGAATCTCCGGAAAATCCGGAAATACCGGAAAAGCCGGAAATGCCGGGAATACCGGAAAAGCCGGTTCCTCCGGAATCTCCGGAAAATCCGGTTCCTCCGGAAAAAAAATACACACTGCTTGCAAGTGTGCATTTTTTTGTTTACCTTTGCGGGGAGAATAATCTTATTCTCTCAGAGACGAAATCTTGCATAAACTTTCTTTCTTATGCATATCGCTATAGCAGGTAATATAGGAGCCGGTAAGACAACGCTGACACGGATGTTGGCGCGCCATTATGGGTGGGAAGCCCGCTTCGAACCTGTGCGCGAGAATCCCTATCTCGAAGACTACTACAAGGATATAGCCCGCTGGTCGTTCTGCCTCGAAACGTATTTCCTCAAAGAACGCTTCAAGGATGTGCTCGCTATAGCACATGCCGACCATACCGTTATCCAAGACCGCTCGATTTTCGAGGGGGTGTATGTGTTCGTTCGTAATAACTACGAACAGGGAAATCTCTCTGATAACGACTATACAACCTATATGGAACTCTTCCAACTGATGATGTCGCTCGTTAAACTGCCCGACCTTATGATTTATCTGCGTAAGTCGGTGCCTGAACTCGTGCGACAGATACAACTGCGCGGGCGTGAATACGAACAGACTATGCAACTCGATTATCTGAAAGGACTCAACGAACGTTACGACGATTTTATTTTTAAACATTATAAGGGAAAAGTGCTCGTTATCGAGAGCGATGACATGGATTTCGAACACCGCGCCGACGACTTCGCTAAAATAGTAAACCGAATTGATGCCGAGTTGTTCGGACTCTTCCCAATGGAATAAGAAAAAGTTGAAATAAGAAAATTAGAAATCAGAAAATTGAAATAAGAAAAAATCAGAGATCGTCGGTTCTTAACCGGCAGAACACCACCGGTAAGAATTTAATCTGAAAAATCTGTGTTATCTGTGTGGAATTCCTTTAAAATCAGAAATAAGAAATAAAAAATAAAGAATATGCATATAGCAATTGCCGGAAATATCGGGTCGGGAAAGACCACGCTAACACGTATGTTGGCGAAACATTATGGCTGGACTCCACGCTTCGAGTCGGTCGAGTTTAATCCTTATTTGGCGGACTTCTACAAGGATATGTCGCGCTGGTCGTTTAATCTGCAGATTTATTTCCTCAATAAACGTTTTCAGGACGTGGTGGAGATATCGAAAAGCAACGAGACTATCATTCAAGACCGCACTATCTACGAGGATGCACGTATCTTTGCTCCTAATCTCCACGAACAAGGGAATATGTCTGACCGCGACTTCGATAACTACACCGACTTGTTCAACCTCATGATGTCGCTTGTCAAGATGCCCGACCTGCTGATATATATACGCTCAACTATTCCTAACCTCGTGGCGCAGATTCAGAAACGCGGACGAGAATACGAGGCTTCGATGCGTATCGACTACCTGCAAGGACTCAACGATAAGTACGAACGCTGGATAGCCGACTATAAGGGCAAACTGCTCATCATCGACGGCGACCATATCAAGTTTGCCGATAATACCGACGACTTCCGATATGTTACCGACCGCATCGACGCCGAACTGTTCGGTCTGTTCCCGTTCGAGGAGGAGAAAGGAATAGGGAAGGAGATAAAGTAGGCCGCAGGTTGTAGGTCGCAGGGTGCGCCGGTTTTTAACCGGCGGAAACAAACTTAGAAATCAGAATATAATCACCATTAAGAAATAAGAAATAAGAAATTTGCTTTCTCGCTTTATTGATTATATTGCTATCGAGCGGCAGTATTCCGACAAGACTGTCAAGGCTTATTCGGCTGACTTGGAACAGTTCGCCACCTTTCTCGGACTCAGTGCCGACGAACTCGATATGAACCTTGT
Organism: Paludibacteraceae bacterium; assembly: GCA_017450605.1. Lineage (GTDB taxonomy): Bacteria > Bacteroidota > Bacteroidia > Bacteroidales > Paludibacteraceae > Colicola. The sequence continues at coordinate 25,144 of JAFSTG010000095.1, forward strand.
AACTGCCGACGATGTGCGAGAGTGGATGCTCAGTATGCTCGAAGCAGGCATAAGTCCGAGAAGCGTGAAACGCCGGCTGTCAAGTCTGCACTCCTACTCCAAGTTCTGCCTAAGGGTAGGGATAACCAAAAACGACGTTACACAGAAAATCATCTCGCCAAAAACAAGCAAGCAACTACCCGTGTTCTTTAAAGACGACGACATGAAGCGATTCCAAGAGACGGAGGCGTGGGCAGACGATTTCCTGTCAATTCGCAATAACTTGGTCATTGAAATGCTCTACCAAACCGGCATGCGGCGAAGTGAGTTGCTCGGACTCAAAGACGACGACATCGACCTTCCGCAACAGCAGATACGAGTGTTCGGTAAACGCCGCAAGGAAAGAATAGTGCCGATAGGCGACTCTTTGTGCCTGCAGATACAAAAATATATAGATAGCCGCACCGAAGCAACGGGAATGGAACACACCGAGTATTTCCTCTCACGCGACAATGGCAAGCCTATGCAGCAAAAAGAATTGTATAATGTGGTAACCGAGCGGATGGGAGAGGTGTCAACGCTCAAAAAACGCAGCCCGCACGTGCTACGGCATACTTTTGCCACCACAATGCTTAACAACGGGGCCGACATCAATACTATTAAAGAACTACTCGGGCATGCTTCGCTTGCAGCTACACAGATTTATACACACGCTACTTTCGAACAAATCAACCGTGTTTACCGCCATTCGCACCCCAGAAATAAGTAATAATAAACATTTTTAAAAATCAATCTAAACGAATGCATAACAGCAGGTTAAGACCATTTCTCTCCTGTCATCTTCCTGTCTGGTTCCTGTCATCTACCTGTTTAGAGTAATAAAATGATTAGTTTTCAGTAATATATAATAAACTCAATAACTTTAAAAGAAAGGATAATACTATGAAACTTAATGTTCAGGCTGTAAATTTCGACATAGCCGAAAAATTAGAAAAGTACATCGAAAAGAAAACACGTAAATTTGAGAAGATTCTCGACGACTCAGCAGAACTCGATATCCGTCTCAAAGTAGTGAAACGCGAAACTAACATGAATAAAGAGAGTCAGGCTACACTGCGCGGACTCGGTGGCGAGTTCTTCGCTCAGAAGACTGCCGACACCTTCGAAGAAGGTATCGACGATATCCTTGAGGCAGTAGCACGGCAAATAAAGAAGTACAAAGAGAAAATGCAGCACTAAGCACCAACGCCCCACTCGGGGCGTTGGTCGTGTTTAAAAAACAAGATATGAATTTCATATTTCAAATTTCTAAATAACCATTCAACGTCCATTAAAGTACAACGTCCATTGCCGCCGGTTATAAACCGGCGTACCCGCTACCTTCTACCTTCTACCTTCTATCTCAAAAACACCTCCTGCGAATTTTTTTATCATTTTTTTTCAAAAATATTTTGTCATATCAAAAAATAGCAGTACTTTTGCACCGCTTTACCGAAAAACGGTTGGCAAGAAAGGCTGAGAGTGGTTTAGAACCAACTGACAATAAGCGTCTTGACTACGGGTTTTATGAGGCGAAGCGAAAATGCCTCTTTAGCTCAGTTGGCCAGAGCACGTGATTTGTAATCTCGGGGTCGTTGGTTCGAATCCGACAAGAGGCTCAGAAAACTCTTTGAATTATTGAATTTATCCAAATGTAGGGCGTGTTCCAGAGTGGCCAAATGGGGCAGACTGTAAATCTGCTGGTTGTTACCTTCGGTGGTTCGAATCCATCCGCGCCCACAAGCAACTCCCTGCGTAGCCGGCAGGCTAACGCGGGGTTTTTTGCTCTAATGAGACGGATAACGGCTTGCCTGACTTCCGTTGATTTGCGGAAATAGCTCAGTCGATAGAGCACTAGCCTTCCAAGCTGGGGGTCGCGGGTTTGAGTCCCGTTTTCCGCTCGACGACGACACTCTGATAGCTTGCCTGACTATTACTCGGCAACTTGGC
>JAFSTG010000096.1 GCA_017450605.1 Paludibacteraceae bacterium
CTATCCATTACACTATGGGTGGTATATGGGTTGACTACGAGTTGCAGACCTCAGTGAAGGGTCTGTTCTGCATCGGTGAGGCAAACTTTTCTGACCATGGTGCTAACCGTCTTGGCGCTTCGGCTCTGATGCAAGGTTTGGCAGATGGCTACTTCGTACTGCCATACACCATTCAGAACTACCTTGCCGACCAGATTGGCGTGCCACGTATGAGTACCGACCGTCCTGAGTTTGCTGAGGCTGAGAAGGCTGTCAACGACAAAATAAAGAAACTCATGTCGATACAAGGTAAGGAGTCGGTTGATACGATTCACAAGCGCCTTGGTCTTGTGATGTGTGACTTCGTAGGTATGGGTCGTACGGCAGAGAGCCTGAAAGAGGCCATCCGCAAGATTGACGAGATCAAGAAAGACTTCTGGACCAACGTCTATATCCCGGGTACAGCCGACAGCCTGAACAACGAACTTGAGAAGGCACTGCGTCTGGCTGACTTCATTGAGATTGGTCGCTTGATGGCAGTCGATGCCTTGAATCGTGAGGAGTCGTGCGGTGGTCACTTCCGCGAGGAGTATCAGACAGAGGAAGGCGAGGCACTGCGTCAGGACGATAAGTTCTCGTATGTAGCTTGCTGGAAGTACATGGGTGAGGACAAAGAGCCCGAACTCATCAAAGAACCTCTCGACTATGAGTTCACCGAACGCAAAACACGTAACTATAAGTCGTAAAGATATTTATGAATTACGGGGACACAATCAGTTGTGTCCCCGTAATTTTTTTATAGACATTGATGTTGCTGAATAGTACTTATATCTTGCTATCTCCCTCAGAGTGTGTTTACGTTTATAATTTTGTTGCTTAGGGTATTGTTAGTTACTATTTGCTGCTTTTCCGCCGATTGCAATCTCGGCAAAGCATCTGGCAGTTGTCAGGCGTAGTATGACCGCCTTCAGACCATGGAGTTATATGGTCGGCTTCCATCTGCTCTAACTCAAAATGCTTGCCGCAAAGAGGACATATACCCTGCTGCTTTTCATACTGGCGACGCTTGGTATTTCCGTCAAACGCGCGAATCTGCAAGTGCCGCTCGTCGGCATCAAACACATACCAATAAATACCTTTCTGATTGCCGACATCAGAGTCTTGGATGAGCGCGGAGATGCGTTGCTCCATTTCCTCTATTTTGATGTGTTCCTGTCCGTATTTATTATAGATTGCACCCCAGTCCACACCTTTCATTACAGAGCGGTACTTAAATTTCGCTTGCACCCAATTAATCACTTGCTGGAAATAGAGCCACAGTGCCGTTGCGTCAGTGTCTTTGATGGAATGCCTGGCCATATATTGCTCTATCTGTCCGCCGCTAATCCAGTCAAGTACGGTCTCCAAATAATCCTGCTGAATAGGCGAGCCGGTGAGGTATTTATTGCCCATGAGGTATGCGCCACAGTTGGACTTACTAAAATACCGCTTGGCATCGCTCAGCCAAGGCGAAGCATATACGGCATTCAGCAGTTCTTGGTTTGTCAGTTTCTTGCCGGCGATATTGATGGTCTTGAACCATTTGAGTTTTTCCGTGTCCGTTCCCATGCAGCGGTAGATATAGAGTTCATAATTGAGAATCTGCTCTTTCTCCTCTTTGGTGAGATTGTCGAAATAACGGAACATGTGTGCAAAGTCGCCGTTTACATACTGACAAATAGAGATAGTGCGTTGCTGACCGTCGATGATTTCAAACGTACCATCATCGTTTACCGACCAATACATCACATTGAGCGGGAAATTCTGCGTAATCGTATCGATTACCGCATCGCGCTCTTTGTCGTTATAGACAAACTCTCGTTGAAACGGCGGGCGCACATCTAATTTGCCGCCGTAGGCTTTCACGCCTGCTTCCTGATTGTCCACGTAGCATTCTGTGAGTTCGCGAACCGTGATTTTGTGTAATTCAATTTTCATGAGGTAAGTGTTTTATGTTCACGAATTTACCAAATTAAACGAATTATGAATTTGATAAATTCGGTTAATTTGTGAATGATAGTTTAAGTCAAAATTTATCCAAAATCCAAAAAAAGCGGCAATCCGCGTATATTGGATTACCGCTTATTCTTTTTCTATAATAGAGAATTACTCTTCAATACTTGTTATCTCGTCTAACTCGTCAGTTTCTTTTGGTAGGGGCAGTTCGTCAGGCGGAGTAGTGAAATGTACAGCCTTGCGTGAGGATATGACACTTCGCCCGATACGCTGCTCAAGGTTCTGCCGCGCTGCATCTGCCACCTCACCACCTTCTTGAGCAATGCCGGCTGACTCGATGTATCCCTGCGGGTTACGCTCTTTGGAAATCTCCGTTGCAGCCGCCTCGGCAAGACCATTAAGCATCAACTCTACATTGGTCATATTGTCTCTCAGACTCTCTTTGCGCAAGCCTTTGAAGTCTTTGTATTCGCGTGTGGTCATGCCCGACCAAGCCTGATACATAATATCTGTGAGCGAGGCATATTCCTGTTCAGTTTCCACACCGCTGCGTTTCCATTCGTCTGTCAGTCCTTTGCGTATCTCGATGGTCTTGATGCGCTGGTTTATCCAGTTCTCGGAATATCCTAACCGCCTGTTATCCCTTATTGCCTGCTCTATGCTTCGTTCGGGGTCTTGCAGTTGGTTAAGCCTCTCTTGTCCCACTTTGGCAAGCCACATCTTAAACGGCTCTGCTTTCTTCGATGGGATAGACTGGATAAGCCGCAGAACCTGCTCTGTGTCAGCCACATCTGTCAAACGCTTCTTGCCATCAGCAGCGGTTAATTTCAACCGGTTACAATTTGTAACCGTTTCATTTCCCTCTTCGGTAAGTCGGTGTTTAACTATTTTCCAATAGTTGCGAGCCGTTTGATAATCAGTGCTGTCGGTTAATACTTGGACAATATCCACTACAGAGAAATAGTACTTCTCCGTATCATTGTCCCATACCACGCGTATCTGTTTTGCGTCAAATAGTCTTACTAACTCTTCTTGTGCCATTGCTGTCAGATTTTATAGTGCAAAGATACAAATAAAATAGCACATACGCAACTATTTATGTAAATTATTTTACGGTAATCCAATACGTCAAATATCACTATATTGTTCCCTTCAGGAGTACATGAACGTTTATTATTTGGCTATGGTTTCAAGCATCCGAACTTTTCACTGATTTCACTCCGAACTTTTCAATTTTGCTATGTTTTAGTCTACGATATTTATTTTATACAAGCAAGCTTTGAAGCGAAAAACTGCATTATTCGTATCATTTTATGACGTGATAGTACCTCTGCTAACCCCATTTGCTTCTATTCCGCTACGGATGCGCTACTGTTGTGCTACTTTTATAGAGATACTATACCCGTACTAAGGGATAACTTCCTCTCTCACCGCTTGCGACGGATAAGGATGCGGGCATAAGGAACAGTAACAACTCCGTCTATCATCATATACAAATCTCCATCTACTGCTCCTCGCTTTTGAACCTCTTTTCTATACTTTTTATGCTCTGGTGCATAAGGACGCACACCGCATTCTAATCCCGAATTGGAAATACCAAGACCTATTATCTCAAATTGATCGGGATTATATTTGTCCAAAAATGTAATTGGGACTCCCATAACTCCATCGTAATCAGCAGGAATATCTGATACTTTGTCTATATTTATACCATCGAAATTGAAGAATTTTGGATATTCCACCGGCGTGTAATGTTTATACATAATTATATCTTCATGTCGCTTTTGTAAATCAAGATTCGTATACCATGCAATCGCAGGTGTTTTAACATAATTCTGGTCAGGGTCATAACCTTTGGAGCGCACATATTTTTGATTCCCTTCAAGCGTATTGGCATAAGTGGTCTTGAAAATCATCGACAAATTGAAACCATTGCCAAGCCACATTTTGTTATCTTTAATCAAAGCAAAAATCTCTTTATATGTAATCGCATTCATATTTCCGATTACGAGAAATTTTTTGTCATACTTAATGAGTTGCGCAATATATTCACGAAATAGAGAGAAAGGCGGATTCGTAACAACTATATCTGCTTCTTCGAGTAGTTCTATACATTCTTGTGAACGGAAATCTCCGTTGCCTTTCAGCATAGAAATAACATTTTTATCATTCTGCATTAAGTATGCAATGTCGGCTAAGTTGATAGCACCATCTCCATTTGTATCAGTTACCTCTGTTATTTCTACCTTATATGCAATCTTCTTTGGGTCATCTACTGTATCGCCAAAATCCAATAATAACTCATTACCTGATACTGGAGAGCCGTTGTAACAGGTAGCAATAAGTTTTTTCAATCCGAGAGAATTGAAATTCAGAGCAAAATACTTGAAAAAATTACTTTCGTATGGGTCGTCACAGTTACACAACACCACTTTGTCATAAAAGTGTTGTTTATAATATCGGAGTTCTTTTTCGATGTCAATAAGCTGCGTATAGAATTCGTCATTCTTACCAACTTTAGCAGCTTTAAGGTCTGCCTTTGCCATAGATTGATAGTTTTATTGCATACTATCAATCCACCAGCGGGTACAAAAAAAGTGTGAACCTCTATTCGCGTTCACGAAGGAGCCTACGAAGAACCTCCGCCAATAACCTATAGAGAGTCCACACTAATGTGAACTTATTAGGTTATTGTTGGAATGTCCTAAAATTAGGCACATTCGTGAAGCATGACCCGTTTCGTTGAGAAATCAGTTTCGTAGGCTTTTTTCTTTTCGAACGCGAAATAATAGTCTGCTTATGTTAATATATTATAGCGCAACACCTTGCGCTGGATTATGTCCTTGCTGTTTACGTCCGCAAGGGACAAAAAATTTATTTTGTATCGTTCAATTCATTTTCTATTTCAGCGATGGTAGGCATTGTGCCTTCAATTTTTGCCGGATATAGCTTTTGCAATTCGTACTTGGATATCCCTAATGGCTGGCTACTTGACTCCAACCGTTCTCTATGGTCTGCTGAACATAGAACAATGCTTTGTTCGGGTCAGTAGAACACTTGTCGATCAGCAGTTTGTGATGCCCCCATGGAATGGAAAATATATCCTTTTTTAAACGCGTGTTAATTTGCTCGTATAAATCATCCCCAAGTTGGGGACGATTTTGCGTCTGAAATCTTTCCTCAACTTATGGAAGATTTGTTATTTGAGATTTGTCCCCAAGTTGGGGACGATTTATATCGTATTCATTTTTAGGTAATAAGGACGAATATAGCATATAGAAATATTTGGAATATTTCAACGATGTGACAGAAAAGCCATCCGTATCGGGTATCGCATGCCGCAGGTCTTGGCTAAGGTTAGCGTAAAATCCCTTACCATATTTATTCTCTGCGTTTCGTGCTACAATATCCCGACCTTAATCCCAATAGAATGTCAGCATTTCCTGATTGACCTTGACAGAAGCCTTAATCTGACTGCGGCGGAAACGCTTGCTCAGTTCTTTAATCCACTGTTGGTATTCTTTATCAATATGGATAACACTACTCATTATGTATATCTATCTTATCTGTTTCAAAATCCCAGTGTTTCTTGCAAAAAAAGCGATACCCATTATACTACAAGAATATAAATTACATTGCAAATGTACGACTTTTATCTTGAACTACCAAACGATTTTTGCTTTTTGTGTAAAATTGAGTGTCTTCTATGTGTTCAGTGCTTTGTATGGTGGTGAGACGAAAATGATGAGTCGGTGGTGGCTCGGTTGTGGCTATAGGAATTTGGTGCAAATGGTGCATATCTATGTATGCTGTATGCACCATTTTCACCATTCTCACCATTTTCATCGATAGAAAGTATATAGCGGTTGTTGGGGTAGTCTGTTGATGTTACGATTTATATTATCATAATCGTTGTAGTTAATGGTTTCGGAAGGAATAATAACGTCGTTCCCCTTCTTATTGCCTAACAAGAATGTTTTTATTTTATCGATGATTTTCATTGGTGTACTATTTGATTTTGGCTGCAAAATTACTTTTTTTTGTGAATACCTCCTAATGTTTACAAGGAAATATGCATTTGCAAGGCTTGCAAAAGGTGTGGTTATCTGTTTTTTGTGATTTTGTAAATGTTCATTAGTTTTCATTATACTTTAAAACTCTCTGAACTTGTGGGGTTGGGTAATTTTTTGTACTTTTGCGAGTTGAAGTGCAATAAGTGTTCTGGCAACCAAGATGCTGCAACTCATAGGTGTAATGTGCATGAGTTGTAGCAGTAATTTGATGCTACAAATACAAATCTATGGGAATAACGAATTTATTAGAGTTTACATGTCGTGAGCAGTTGCGGCAATGGCTGACGGAGTATCATTCTCAGGTCAAAGAATGTTGGGTTACGATGTACCGCACGAAAGTGCCACGTAGCGATTGTATGCCTTACATTGATGTGGTGGAAGAAGCATTGTGTTTCGGTTGGATCGACAGCACCGTAAAACGTCTGCCTGACGGTCGATGTGCCCAACGCTTGTCGCCGCGTCGCAAAGACAGCCACTGGACGGAACTGAACAAACAACGCTGTGCCGACCTCGAACAACGCGGACTGATGACCGATGCCGGCAGAGCAGCGCTGAAATGATATCCGTTAAACAATATGTTAGAAGCTTAATAACAAATAAATTAGATATGAAGCAAAGTACTATGCGAAATATTGCAAAAGCTAATACGATAGCAAGGCAGATACTTAATATCTCTGCTATAGTTTTCTTTTCAGTACTCCTTCTATGGCTCCTTTGGGGTATTTTAACTAATAATATAGATGTTTCCATTTCGACCGGTACTGCTGTAAAAACAATATTTAAAGCAGTGTGTGGTGCCTCATTGGGTGTGTTTATCATATCGGTAATTGTTAGAATGATACTATCGTTATTTGTTAAAAGTGACGAAGAAAGCGATTTTGAGGCTAAGGTTGACTATGTGTTGAAGCAGAAGAAATCTCCCTCAAAAAGAGTAGGGCAGGAGACAGAGGTCGTCTCTGTACTTGTGGGATTAAGTGCCGAGCAGGAAGATGTTGTATGTAGGTTGCTAAGGGAGCTGCCTTCACACGTAAATAACCCTCAGAAAATAAATATGGCAGAGGTGAGTCATTATCTTACGGCACTTAGAGATTTAGGATATTTGAACGATAAAGACAAGTATAATCTTTATGCTTGGGTCGGAAAAATAACAGATAAGGAGTTGCCACAATTTAATCATTTCAACGAATCTTATCCGAGTACGACCGTAAAGAAAGTAAATCAAGCTAAAGAAAACATATCGTTAGAGTTGCAAAAACTTCGATAAGTTCGACAATCGAAATCGAACATTTCATATTTCTCATAAATACCTCTACCTTTGCTCCGTGAACTTTTTCACGGAGTTTTTTGTATCACCATAAAAATATATTACTATGGGACTTCTTGATAATTATACGGGTGTAGGCATGTCGCCTCGCCCGAGGTGGCAACATCAAAGTGTTATATCTCGACTAATAGTTAAGTCGTATAGGGAAATGAATGACCGACACTTACTTATGCTACCGGAAGCTACGGTTACCGACGATTGGAACGATAAAGCTCCTGATTCGGTTATTTTCGATAGTGCTTTCCATCCTTTGTCAATTATCGAAATCACACGGACAGAGCAGTTGGATGCTATTATCGACAAGTGTGAGGAGCTGATGGAGCGTTTCCCCGAGGCAGAGTACATTGTTTATGACTACGAACAAAATGTGCTCTATATGTACGATGCCGAAAACTACCGATGGCTCTCATCGGATGAGTATGAACTTTACTCGCAATATCTTAGCGAACCGTTGATTGAATATTTTAGTACAAATAATAAAAAAACACAATTATGAAAACTACAAAACCTTATTTGTTTGTTTAAATATAAGTAGCTGTTATTAAAAAATAATACGTAAAAAATCCATCGAAATATGATAAATGGCAAGGCTTTTTTATGCCTTGCTTTTTTTAGTGCCACAAAATAGTATGTTTGGAGATTAGTTCTTGTTTGTTTGTAAAAATGTGATGTCAGGAAAAACAAAATATCCTTGATTTCTATAATAATGTGAAGATTGTTTTGTAGATATGATTTTTTTTTGTACCTTTGTCGAAATAATTTATTCCAACAAAGTATGAAGAAATCACTACTTTTTCTTGCATTAGTTATCTTGCTGATGTCATCGTGCAAAAAACAGGCCACTCCACGTGCTGAAGAAGATAGCAGCATGTTTGTCAATATCACTGATGTGGTGCCTGATGCCATCTTGGAGATACGTTACTACGGTACCTACAACTTTGTTGGTGCCCGTATTGATGGCTACGAACAACCCGTTGCTTTGCTTACCCGTGAGGCTGCCGACTCGCTGAAGGCAGTGAGCGATGACGTTATCTCACAGGGCTTTCGCCTGAAGATTTACGATGCTTATCGCCCGCAACGGGGTGTTGACCATTTCGTGCGCTGGTCGCAAAACCCTGCCGACACCTGTATGAAGTGTTATTTCTATCCTATGCTCGACAAACCCGTACTCTTCGAGCAGGATTATATCATGGCAAAGTCGGGACATACCCGCGGTTCGACAGTTGACCTCACACTCTTCGATATGCAAACCGAGAAAGAATTGGATATGGGTGGTACATTCGACTGGTTCGGCGAAGAGAGTCATCCCGACTTCTGCGGCAATCCTGAGACAGGCGAATACAGCGGACTGACGGCAGAACAGAAAGCCAAAGGCATGCGCCCCTTGTCAGAGCAGCAGTTCCGTAACCGTCTCATATTACGCAATGCTATGCTTCGTCACGGTTTTAAAGCATTAGATAGTGAATGGTGGCACTTCACTCTTCGAAATGAGCCATTCCCTGATACCTATTTCGAATTTCCTGTTGAGCAGCTGTAGCTGAAAATATTATTATAATTTATGCAACCATTTGATATCAACCGAATAAAGCGAATGAACGAGTTGTATAACTCTATTCTTAGCGACCTCGAACAGCAGCCGGAAGAAGGTGCTAATCGTAAGCAACTTGAGGCATTTGTTGAACGTCTGCGCATGAAGGTGCTGATGCTCGAGAGTTATTATACATCAGGCGATTGGCTCGCCGACTTCGAAGCCGATGAGGCAGGACTGTTGCCCAAAGACATGAAGCGCGGAGTGCTGTCGGAAGACGGGGTGAACGACCTACTCGATGCGTTCAAAGAGTTCGAGCAGAAATGGGATAATCCAGAACCGATTGACGAGATTTACGGTCCGCCTGAGTGGTTTAGGTAAGTTAAGTGCATTCAAGGTCTCTTGTGATAATACTGAAGCCTTTAGAATATACGCTAACTTCAATAAATATCATATTACTTATGAAACGGTTTCTGTTCTTTCTTGTGGTTATCGCACTGAATGTTCCGAGTTTTGGTCGTGTTATATGCGACACGACATGTCATGGTCCCGACGATGGCATCGCCAACTATGCCGTTGTTTCGCCTGTCGGACGTAGTATGGTAAAGCACATCGAGCAGGCACCGCGCCTAACTACGCTTGATGGCAAGACTATAGCTGTTGTGGGAGTGAGTTTTCAAGCTGCTATCACTCACCCCGAAATAAAACGTCTTCTTGAGGCTAACTACAAGAATGTGAGGGTTCTTCTTACCGATGAGATGGGCTATGCCGGACCTTATCCCGGAATGGGTATCGACCGACAGCAGGCTATCGAGTTCAAGCAGAAACTGATAGAACATAATGTAGATGCTGTGATTGCCGGTAATGGTGGTTGCGGAATATGTACACCTAAAGAGACCGGTTCGGCTATCGCTGCCGAGTCGTTAGGTATTCCGGCAGTAGTTATAGCAGCACCCGGGTTCACCGACCAAGCCAAATACACTGCATATAACAATGGCATAGCTGTGTTACGCACTGCCGAGTATCCTGGTGCTTTTGCTACTCACACCACCGAGCAACTGATTGAAAATACGCGTAATGTGGTGTGGCCTCAGTTAATCGACGGACTAACACGACCAATTACACAAGAAGAAATAGATGCTGCCACAAAAGCCGACCATGGCGATTTGCGCGATGACGTTTTCTATGGTAACATTCAGCAGATAGACTCTTTCTTTCAGAGCATGCAATGGACCGATGGACTGCCGTTTATCCCACCTACCTACGACGAGGCAAACCGTTATCTCGAATATACCGACTACCGTTGGCATGAAACAGTGGCTTTGATGCCCGGTGCATCGCGTAATGTAACGGCATGGCATGTGGCGGTGAATGCTATAATGGCAGGTTGCCAACCCGAATATATGCCTATCCTAATAGCTCTAACAAAGGCAATGACAGGAGGCGATTTCCGCCGCACACTTCTTTCCACTCATGGATGGGTGCCTTATTGCTTCCTTAACGGACCGGTGGCAAGGCAATTAGGAGTTGACATGGGGCAGGGGCAGGTCAACGAGAAAGCCAACGCTACTATTGGTCGTTTCCTTAATCTGTCGATAATGAACATGATGGGATATTACGTTAAGTCGAATCGTATGGGAACATTCGGTTACCCGATGGCATGGTGCCTGATGGAAGATGATGCTGCCTGTAGACGCTTGGGTTGGGAACCCAGGCATGTTCAGCAAGGGCATGATATCAACGCAAGTGCCGTAACCGTGACATCGGCACTGCTTTGGGGCAATAACATGGCTATATCAACTCTCAATCCGTATAAGATGATGGAACTGATAGCATGGGACTGCAGCGAGCGTGGTCAGTTGGCATTGGGTAGCAGTCAGCAGTTTACAAGTCGTACTATTCTCTTAACCGAGCCTTTGGCAAGAATATTAGCTCAAGAGTATGAGTCGTTAGACGAGTTAGAAGATAGTCTGATACTCCGTTCTCGCAGACCTGTCAAAGAGCGTGCATTTGCTAACCTCTATGCCAATACAGGTGGCACAAAAGACGACCGTTATAGTTTGAATCAGTATGAACGTCATATAGCACAAGAAGAGGGTGGGGAAGATACGCCTACTGCTCCGTGGTACGACCGCACAGAGGCTACAATACAGACCATTGCTACAATGCGCAAAGGTGAGACGGTATTTGTCATAACGGGCGATACGGCTCGTAATAAGGTGCAGATAATGCCCGGTGGCGGTTATTCTACAGAATTGGTCGAACTGCCTGCCGCATGGGACTCGCTCATGCAAGCTAAGGGTTATCCGGCGTTAAAGGAGTTCTATCTGCCTGACAATGGTAATACCGACCACTCCTCGGTGGAAGCTCAGAATGCACCAGCCGATAATCTGCCAATCAGTTATAATGGAGTGCTGATAATTAACGAAGACCGTCATAACTTAGCAATCTACGATGCTACCGGCAAGATGGTGGCACGCACCAACAGCAACTTCAACATGCGTACCTTGCCTGCCGGTGTCTATATGGTATATGTACAAGGTATCCATGGTGCCCGTAAGATAGTGAATAGGTAGCAAGTTGGTGCTACCTATTACTTTCTATCTTCTACTTTCTACCTACGACTTGTTCCTACTTCTCCGCTAACATAATCTGCATTGCAGGAGCGGGTTTGCCTTCTTCGGTGAAGGCTCCCATGAGGTACGGACCCCAACCGAGTGCATCATATTCCTTGGGTTTCCATTGATTATAACACTCGGGTTCCCAGTAGAAGATACCTGCGCACGAGTCGATATCTGCAATGCGATTGACAAAATCTTGCATCACCTGTGCAGCTAAACTATCGTTGTCTTGCGATGTTCCCACCTCTGCCACCATAACCGGCTTGTGGTATTCGGCTATGAGGCGGCGGATATTAGCGTCGGCGAGTGTGTTCATCTCTTGCCAACTCTTCCCGCCGTTCCATGCGAGCATCATAGGGTAATGCGATAGTCCTATCATGTCGAAATGTGCTCCGAACTTTTTGAGGTTTTCGAAGAACCAGCCGCGATACATATATGCATTGTCGATATGTACTATCACAGTTGTTTTAGGGAATACCTCTTTGCATGCTTGGTAGCCAACCTCTGTCAGTGTTGCGTAACGTTCCCAACAGCCATCTGTATTCTCCGCACCATCGGTGAGTTTACCAATCGGCCACAACATACCGTTTGTCGTCTCGTTTCCAACCTGCACCCACTCGACGTATACTCTGTTCTCTTTTAGAGTTTGTAAAACGTCTAAGGTGTGTTCGCGAACGGCTGCACATAGCAGGTCAAAGTCGTATTCGCGCCATGCAAGCGGTATATTTTGTTGTTGGGGGTCGGCGAAGTTGTCGGAGTAATGAAAATCAATCATTATTCGCAAGCCCTTGCGCGCAGCACGAATTGATTTCTCCACCACTTCGTCTTTATTGCACCAACCGGTAGTGTGGTTTACCCATACGCGGAATCTTACGGCATTCATACCTATCGACTGCAAAAGGTCGAGGCAGTCTTGCTGTTCACCGTTGAGGTTGTAGAAACTGACGCTGTCGCTTTCCATTTCGGTGAGCCAACTCAGGTCGGCTCCTCGAGCATAAGAGCCGCGAGGACTGTTAGAACGATAATAGCAACTTGAAAGTGTGCAGACAATACACAATAGAAGAAGTAACTTTTTCATGACAAATACAATTTTTTGTGGCAAAGATAGCGTTTATTTGCATACTGAGCAAACTTTTTGTGCATTAAATCAATTCATAATTTGCGAGAATACTAAAAAAAAAGTAATTTTGCGCGTTTTTAAAAAGGTAAAATCTCAAAATCAAAGTAAAGCAATTTTCTGAAGTTTTCAGTATTTATGATGGTTAGTTCAATGGTTAAAAAGATTTCTTTGTTTTGTATTTTTTCGTTTTTGTCTGTTTCCCTTTATTCTCAGTACGATGCTCACCTCACCGGTCATGTTCTTGACGAACGCACGGGCGAACATTTGTCGTTTGTAAACGTACAGCTGAAAGGCACCAATATGGGTTGCGTTACCGACGAGTCGGGGCATTATCTGCTAAAAGACCTGCCTGTTGGCAGACAGACTATCGTATTCTCATACGTTGGTTACGAAACTTTAGAATTGCCCGTTGATATAGTTGCCGACAAGACGGTAGAGCTAAAAGCAACATTGCGCGAGGTTAGTATAATGATGGATAATGTGGTGGTAACCTCTAATCGCTATGAGACTAAACGTCAGGAAGCGTCGTCGATAGTAAATGTAGTATCGCCCGTAGTTTTCGAGACGGCAAATGCCACTTGTATGGCTGATGCGCTTTGCTATCAGACCGGTCTGCGTGTAGAGCAGACTTGCGCTAATTGCGGACAGACTGCTTTGAGAATAAATGGTTTGGAAGGACAGTATTCGCAGATTCTGATGGATTCGCGGCCTATATTCTCATCGTTGGCTGCCGTATATGGACTCGAGCAGATTCCCGTAGGAATGGTTGACCGTGTGGAAGTGATACGAGGAGGTGGTAGTGCTCTCTATGGAGCAAACGCGATAGCCGGTGTGGTGAATATCATCACAAAGGAGCCGGTAAGAAATTTCGTTAATATAAGCAATACAAGTCAGATGTTGCGCACTTCGGCTTACGACATCAACACCACACTTAATGCTTCGGTGATATCGGAAAATCGCAAGATTGGAGCGTTCTTGTTCGCCGTGCAACGTAATCGAAGCCGTTACGACCACGATGGCGACGGCTTTAGCGATATACCTATGTTGCGTAGTACTACTGCCGGTGGACGCGTGTTCTTCAAGACGAGTGCTTATTCTAAGATAACTCTCGAATATCATCACGTTACTGATCATCGTCGGGGCGGAAATTTCTTCGACAAAGAACCTCACGAGGCTGACATAGCAGAGCAACTGCGACACAATATCGATGCCGGAGGATTGAGTTTCGACTGGTTCTCGGTTGATAACCGTCATTTCGTAAGTGCCTATTCGCATCTGCAGAACGTATCGCGAGAGAGCTATTTCGGTGCTGGCAAAGACCCTAATGCCTATGGCAGAAGCAACGATATAATGTCGGTTACGGGGTTGCAATATCGTTTCTCGTATAACTGTGGCAAAATGCCTGCCGACTTAAGCGTCGGTGCCGAATATTCTTATAACGGCTTGCGAGATAAGATGTTAGGGTATAATCGAGATTTCTCTCAGAAGGTACATCTCTATGGCGCTTATGTGCAGAACGAATGGAAAAACGAGCGCTGGAGTGTGCTCGTAGGGGCGCGTTTGGAGAAACATAACATGCTCAAGACACCCGTTTGTACACCTCGTGCCAACGTGCGTTTTACTCCGGTTGAAGGAGTGATACTTCGTGCAAGTTATTCAGCCGGTTATCGTGCTCCTCAGGCTTACGACGAAGACTTGCATGTGGCGGCTGTAGGTGGAGAGGTTTCGCTTATCTCGCTCGACCCGAATCTCAAACCCGAATATTCGCATAGTGCTTCGATTAGTGGCGATCTGTATCGGCGATTTGGCAGTTGGGAGACCAATCTCACGCTCGAGGGATTTTATACCTACCTGCAGAATGTGTTCTATCTGCGTGAGATAGGATACGATAGTTCCGGTAATATGTTGCTGTTGCGTACTAACGCATCAGGGGCATGGGTGGCAGGATTGAATGTGGAAGGGAAAGTGGCATACAAAGATATGTTGCTTGTGCAACTTGGATATACTTTCCAGCGTAGCCGTTATGTAGAGACTCAGGCATGGAGCCTTAATCCCGATATACTACCGCAAAAACGTATGCTTCGTACTCCCGATAACTATGCATATATGCTCGTTAATATCACTCCTGTTCACGACTTTACTATATCGCTCTCAGGAAAAGCAACGGGTTCGATGCTCGTACCGCATAAAGCCGGATATATAGCGCAAGATGAGGAAGTAACTACAAAAGCCTTTTGGGAGTTAGGCATCAAACTGTCGTACGATATTCATCTATATAAGCATTACTGCTTAGAGGTAAACGGCGGAGTGAAGAATGTGCTCAACCAGTATCAGCAAGACCTCGATAAAGGTGAGTTGCGCGATGCCGATTATATATACGGTCCGTCGCAACCAAGAACATGGTTTGTAGGCATGAACCTTAAAATTTAATGTCGCAAGTAGCAAGGCGGTAGGTATTTTCTACTTTCGACCTTCTACTTTCGACTAAAATATATATTATCATGAAAGTATTATTACTCAACGGCAGTCCGCATGTTCATGGAGGTACACGTGCGGCTTTAGAAGAGGTGGCCCGCACCTTAGAAGAAAATGGCATTGAGACAGAGATTCTTAATGTCGGTCATCAATCTGTGCATGGTTGTATTGCTTGCTATAAATGTAAGGATACCGGTACATGCGTTTTTAAAGACATAGTGGCTGATATTGCTCCTAAATTTGAAGCCGCTGATGGGCTTGTTGTTGGTTCGCCTGTGTATTATGCATCGCCTGCCGGAACACTTATCTCGTTGCTCGACCGCTTGTTCTATAGTACGCATTTCTCAAAGCGTATGAAAGTTGGGGCAGCAGTAGCTACTTCGCGTCGCGCCGGAAGTGCTACCACTTTTGATGTTATCAATAAGTACTTTACAATAGCGCAAATGCCTGTTGTCAGCAGCCAGTACTGGAACGAAGTGCATGCTATCGACGAGACGACACTCGACCAAGACGTAGAGGGTAGGCAGACAATGCGTGTACTCGGACGGAATATGGCATTTCTTCTAAAGGCAATTGCCGATGCCAAAGAGAAATACGGCATGCCGCAAGAAGAAGAACATGTTTATACCAATTTTCTCCGTTAATTAATTATTCGACTTCCCCATTGTCAGATAATCCATCCGCCAGCTGGCGGATAAGGTGGGAAACTTTTATAAATTAAAACGCTAACCGACGGTGAAGGGTAGGAGGATATGTAGGCATTACCTTCTGCCTTTTACTTGCTACCTTGCTACTTTCTACCTTCTACTATTTGTATTTGTGCTATTTGTATTTGTGCTAAATTATTTGTATTTTTGCAGCGTTCTTTGGGGTGCGTGTCAATTTTTGCGCGTACTTTGCAAGATAAGGCAATAAATCTTGGATATAAGCAAATAGAAATAATAGTCAATGAAAACAAAACAATTTTTTTGTGCGATTGCTTTGTTGCTCGTGCCGGTATGTGTTTGTTGGGCTTCTACTGAGAGGTCGCTCAATCACACTCTTCAAGAACTCCGCTCTGAGTTGCAAACATCTTTTATTCAGCGTAGTGAGGCACAACGGGTTCTAAATGATGATTACGAGCGCCAGCACCAACGTATGCTCGGCATTATAAAAAGTACCAACGAACTATCAATTCTTCTTTACACGCAAGAGCAGAAGCGAACACTCGATATGGCTTTTGCGCTGCATAAAGTAACCGAAGGTTATCGCGACTTCAATAAAGATAAGCGCCCATACGACCAGATTATCATCGGACTCGACTACGAAATCGACCGTTATGCGCGTCTGATAGAAGCATTACGTCGTCTCCCGCCTGAACTGAGCGACATAGCAGAAGATTTGGTGCCTGATAGCCTGCTTTATCATAACGACTCGTTGGAAACGTATTTGGCCGGCACTGTGTCTTCACTCGAGCAGGAGATAATCGATATTGCCGGCAACGACACTACTTCAGATATTTACGTGTTAGACGATAGCGGCAATTTGTATCGCGACAGTTGTATGCTTTATGCAGCAGAATTGCTCAAAATGTATGCTTCTAATCGTGTTGTGGTGATTGCCGACAGCACTTATTATCAGGAGGCATTCCTGCGAGTCAAGGAAGCATACGACTATGCTGAGGCTCGATATACCGATTTAGACGAGTATATCTACGAGGATGGACAAGTTCCTTACTTAGAGATACTTTCCGAATTTAATTATTATTGGTCGAAGATGAAACGAGAACTCAACGACCAATATGATATTGCAGGATTCTTCAAGGCAAGCAGCGAAGATGATTACTACTACAATAAAATATCAGGCCGTACAGAAAAAGCATTTCTGCTATTCCTTTGCCTTGCTCAACTCTTAGCCATAGGTATAATATGGCTTCCTGTGTTGTTGATTCTTTGGCTGCTTAAACGCTTTACTCGTCTGAGAAAATATCTACAAAAGTTGCCTCTTGTTTTACTTTCAGTGTTGATAGGAACAGTAACTTATTTCTTGTTAATAGGCAACTACGGATTTGGTAGCGATTATGTTAGAGTAGGTGTGAAAAATCTGCATACTTTCCTATGGCTGCTTTTTGCTATTTCGGGCTCGCTGTTACTCCGTATCAATACCGAGCGACTCAATAGGGGCAGCAGTATTTATGTGCCTATACTGCTTACCTCTTTTGTGATTATTATTTTGAGGAATATCTTCGTTCCTGATATTGTACTAAATGTCATTCTTCCTCCTATACTGCTCGTCGTTGCTTTGTGGCAATTTGCAATATGTCTGCGAGTTAGAAAACATGTTACGCGAACTGATAGTATTTTAGGATGGATCTCGCTCTCAGTTTATGTTATTACACTGCTGATTTCGTTCTTCGGCTATTGCTTTGCTGCTTTGCAGTATTTGGCATGGTGGTATTTCCTTTTAGCCGCACTGCTTACTATTTTCTGCATCTCTGCTTTGCTTGCCCGCTTCAAAGATAAATATTTAGATAAGCGGGTAAGCGATCTGCGTAATCGCATTACCTATGCACCGGGTAACGACGGCGAGACCCTGCTCTTTGGGGCTACGTGGTTCTACGACTTAATAAAAGAAGTGGTTATCCCCGCCATTGCGGTGCTCTCGCTTCCGTGGAGCGTGATGATGTCGCTGCGTATGTTCGATTTTACCGACCTCTACGCACGTTACTTCTACGAACCTTTCGTCTCCATTCCTGATGTAACAACCGGTAAAGCAGCGTTTAGCATTTCAGCTATTAGCATAGTTGCTTTGGTTATACTCTTCTTTATAATGCGGTATCTGAGTAGGGCTATTCATGCTATCTATCATTATGCGATATTTACTACGTTTATGCGGAAACATAACCGTACTAACATTCGCGACAACGAGATAAACCTCTCGTTGGGCAATAGCCTGATAAGTGTGTTTGTGTGGGCTATTTACGCAATTGTAGTTATCAATGTGTGGAATATTCCTACCGGCTCGTTAGGACTCATTGCCGGTGGTCTTTCTGCCGGTATCGGTATTGCACTGAAAGATATAATCAACAACTTCATCTACGGCATACAACTCATGGGTGGGCGTCTGCGTGTAGGAGACTGGATTGAGTGCGACGGAGTGCGAGGAAAAGTAACTGCTATCAACTACCAGTGTGTGCAGGTAGAAACACTCGACAATACTGAGATGTCATTCCTCAACGAGTCGCTCTTTGGCAAGAATTTTAACAACCTTACCCGAAATAACTCTTACGAACTGACCAAGATAGTAGCGAGCGTTGCCTATGGCACCGATGTGCAGAAAGCGCGCGATGTCATTGTTAAGGCAATGCAAGTGCTTAGAACTAAAGATCACTATGGGCGCGAAATAGTACACCCCGACAAAGGTATATATGTCGTTATGGATAAAATGAACGATAGTTCGGTTGATTTGGTTGTAAGGCAGAAAGTGCTCGTCGCCGAACAGATACCATACGTATATAAAGCCAAAGAGATAATCTACAACGCACTCAACGAGGCAGGTATCTCTATCCCATTCCCACAGTGCGATGTACATCTTATTAGTGATAATACCCCTCAATCCCTATAAAAAAACAACACTCTTACGACCAGCACTATCCGCCTTTTGCTAACACTTAAAAATCAGTAATGAAAAATATTAAATCATAAAATTATGCAAATCAAAGCAGTTAAATTTCGCAAAGACGGCTTCTATACTCAGCCGTTCGCATTCGGAGGTGAAGAAGGACAAGACAAGTTTAATCGCAATATTCGCTATCGCGGTAGCCTGCAAAACTATCTAATAGACACTGGAAATGAAGTGATTCTTGTTGATACCGGTCTGCCAGCAGGTACGCCTGAAGAAGTGCCCACAGAGCAATCATTAGCTTATACCGGCAAGGATATATGCTCATATATGGAGGCTTTTGCAGAACTCGGCTACAAGCCTGAGCAGGTAACAAAGATTTTACTAACACACCGACATAGTGATCATTCGGGCGAATTGAGCTCGTTTCCTAATGCACAGATATATGTCGATGCCGAAGAGTTGAATGCTGCAGAGTTGCAAGGTATCTCGAATATAGTGCCCGTACATTTCACCGATGGTGCGTATTACAACTTCCCCGAGAGTCAGAAGATATGCGACGGCGTCTATTTCATAAGGGCTAAGGGCCATACCAATGGCAATAGCCTCGTTATCGCTGAAATCGAAGGACTGTTCTATATGTTCGAGGGCGACATAACTTACGTCGATGAGGCTCTTTATGAGAATAAACTGTCTGTGGTTTTCGACGACCCTGAAGCCGCTCGTCTTACTCTCAACAATGTCCGTAAGTTTGTTGCTAATCATCCTACCGTTTATATGGGAACTCATACACCGCAAGGTTACGAAAACCTCGAAGCTAAGCGTGTAATTGACCTCAATAACCCTATGCCGACAGTTCTGGCTGAGGTGGATTTCTCTGCGAAAGAAGCATCAGGAAAATACGTATGCTCTATTTGTGGTTATGTATATGATCCTGCCGAGCACGATGGAGTAAAGTTCGAAGACCTGCCTGACGACTGGAAATGTCCGCGTTGCAAACAGCCTAAGAGTAAGTTCAATAAAGCGTGAATAAGGAATAATACAGCGTTTTCACAAATCTATTCACGACCCTTTCCACTCTTTTTCTCTGAATTGACGTGGAGAAAGACCGGTGGCGCGTTTGAAATAACGCGAGAAATGGGGCAAATCGTCAAAACCGAGAAAATAACATATCTCGGAAACTGTCAAATCTCTTCTGTTGCGTAGCATCTGTTGGGCTTGAATAGCTATATGCTGTTCTACCCAATATGAAGCTGTGTGCCCAGTAGCCTGATATATAACTTTCGAGAAATGTTTGGGCGTAATATGGAGTCTTTCGGCATAATATGCCACCTCACGAAATTCCTTGTAGTGCTCGGTTAGAAGATTGCAAAATTGGTTGAATATCTCACGACTCCGCGACTTCTGTTCTTTATCATTCTCTTGGTTCATCCAATGTGTATTGATCATCATAAATAACACATCTATCAGATTAATAAGCATATCGTGCCTGTCAGGAATATCCATGTTGCATACGTCATCTATTGACTGAACCAAACGAAGCATTATTTGGCATTCTTCTATAGTAAGGCGTGTGATGGGATTGTAGTGGTACTTGATAAAGTTGCGGTGAATGGTATTTTGGGCTATCTCATACATGAATTTTGGCGAAATAATGACAAGTACAACTTCGTAATCCTGAGTTGTTTCTTTTTCCTTGCATATATGATTGGGTAATACTACAGATACGTTGTTTTTACTAAATATAACTTCTTGGTTGTCGTAAAATCCGATACTCTTGCCATTGAGTACTATACTTATAACAAGATTGCTTGATATAAACTCTTGACCATAATATGGAAAACCATTATAGTCATGCAAAACTATCACATCTTGCTTGTCTATTCCGGGTACTTCGAAAGTACGTGTACTATGTTCTTTACTTGCCATAAATTCTTTTTATTCGCTATTCTGACCGTAAATTTACAACAATTTTCTGTATAATCACAATATGTGTGCGATATTTTGGCAATTTATTGCTATTATGATTCAATGAATAATTGCCTCAAAGTTGTACCTTTGCAGCCAATTTCGCAAAAAAGATAACATCAATTTATAAAAACAAAGTATATGAAGAAAATAACCCTCTTTGCAGTAGCCGCGTTGACGGCACTGAACATGCAGGCACAACCGCCTGCCGACACAACACCTACTTATCCGCAGGGTGCGACATACACCCACAGCAGCGGTACAGCCACTATTAACGATGACTATTCATCATCTACGCAGTATTATAATGTTATACAGTGTACGGGCGGAACACTGACAATGAATGGTTGCACTATCACCAAGTCTGGTGATGGTTCTCAAGGCGACAACTCTTCGTTCTACGGCAATAACTCAAGTATATATGCCGGTGCTGCAAATTCAAGCAATTATCAGAGTACCACCGCTGCAAGCAGCGCGAAGATTGTTATCAGCAATGTTACGGTGAACGGCTCAGCACAAGGTGCAAATGCTGTAATTGCCACCAATGGAGCAACCATCGAGATTGATGGCATAACGATTGTCAATACCAACAGCGTGAGCCGTGGCCTGCATGCTACTTATGGCGGTATTATAAACGCAACCAATGTTAATATCACCACCAACGAAGCGACTTCTTCTACTATCGCAACCGACCGTGGCGGCGGAACGGTGACAGTAAACGGCGGTACTGCAACAGCCAACGGCTCGAAATCGGCAGTTATCTATTCCACAGGAACGATGTCTGCTACCGACCTTGTGGGTACATCCGCCAAAGGTGAGATAGCCGTTATCGAGGGCGACAACAGCATCAGTATGACCAACTGCACTATGACCAGCGGTTCTTCAGAGCGCGGTTTGCTGATGATGCAATCGGGTTCGGGCGATGCTCAAGGAGTTAATCCTGTAATGACCATCACCGGCACTTCGCTCAAGTTGACCGACAGCAGCGCACCGCTCTTGGAAGTGGCAACATGCGTTACCGCCACCTGCACATTAGACAACTGCACAATAACAGTTCCAAGCGGCGTGCTGATGTATGTGATGGCTGACAGCCAATGGTCAACCTCCGGCGCTGTGGGCAATCTTATTCTTGCTAACGGCACTTATACCGGCACGGTGAAATACGACAACGGCTACACAGCCAATGTGACGGTGAATGAAGGTGCTACTTGGATACTGAACGCCAATACCTCTATTTGCACATTAGTTAACAACGGAACAATCATCACAAATGGTTACACTCTGACTACCACATCATCAAGCGGCAGCGGTTCGCAGCAGACTACCGATATAAATGATGTACAAAGCGAAAATGTAAGAAGCGATAAGATTATCCGCGACGGACAAGTTCTCATCTTGAAAGACAACAAAACATACAATATATTAGGTATTGAGGTAATAAAATAGTAAAAGGTATGAAAAAGATTAGTTTGTTTGTGGTAATGGTAGTCTGCGCACTCGTTGCGCGAGCAACTGATTACCCCTATTTAGTGTTCACCAACACTGCCGGTACGACCACGCTTTTGAGTGTTTCTAACATGACACTCAACGCCATTGGCACAACTCTTGATGTAAGCAATGCCGACGGCACAACATCCTTTACACTCACCGATTTAGCGAACATGCAGTTCTCCAAAGACGGAAGTACGGTCACAGCACTTGAGAACGTGCTTGATGCAGACAAAGCCGTCGAGGTTTTCTCTCTCTCCGGCATGCGACTGGGCTCTTATGAAAATCTGATGAAGGCAGTAACTACTCTCAAAAGCGGAGTCTATGTTATTTCCGATGGTAAATACTCTCAAAAAGTGGTAGTGAAATGAAAAGGTTATATGCAATTCTGACCGCTGCAATAGTTGCAGGCAGTCTGACCGCACAAACGCTGAACATACAGGTGGGCAACGTAACATATCAATTCCCTGCTTCCGAGGCAGGTGTGATGCCGTTCTCCGATGGTACAACGCTGACCGTGATGGGCAAGGCATTCACTCTTAGTCAAGTGGATGCTATGTTTGTTGACGAAACAGAAGTAGTCGATAATCTCGTTAACATCGCCTACAATAACTCTTCGGCATCAATTACCATAGCCGGCAATGTAGCGCAATATGTCTCGCCTACAATTAATGGTGCACATGTTACTATAGCACAAAGCAATACCGCTGCTGTTGATAACGACGAGATAACCTATCAACTAAGTGGCACCACAACCGATGGCTCTTTCTCGCTTTCAGGCTCTTATAAATGTACAGTGTCGTTAGCAGGCGTAACAATGACCAATCCGAGTGGCGCTGCTATCAATATAACCAACTCCAAGCGCATTCAGCTCAGTGCGAAGAAAGGTACTACCAACACACTGACCGACTGCGCTTCCGGCTCGCAGAAAGCGTGCGTATATAGCAAGGGACAACTGCAACTGCAAGGCAACGGAACGCTAAATGTAGTCGGTAACACCAAACATGGCATAAAGAGTGCTTCTTATATCTCCGTCAAGAACCTTACACTTAATATAACCTCTACCGTAGGCGATGGTATCAACTGCGAGGAATATATGGAAATCAAGAGTGGTACGCTGACACTCTCTGGCATTGGCGACGACGGCATACAGTGCGACCTCGACGGAACCACTTCCACTGGTGCCACCACCGATCATGAAGACGAAGACTCTGGTAACATCTACCTGCAAGGCGGCACCCTGACTGTCAGCACAAGCGCTGCAGGCTCTAAGGGCATCAACGCCACAGGCACCCTCTACATCAACGAGACAAGCGGAACAAACGTAATCACCGTCACCAACATTGGTGGTGTTGACACAAGCGACTCTTCCGACCTTGCAGGCAGCGCATGTCTGAAGAGCGACACATCCATAGAAATAAGCGGCGGAACGCTGACGCTGACCAACAGCGGACAGGGTGGTCGCGCTATCAACAGCGACGGCACTCTCATCATAAGCGGTGGCACTATCGATGCCAAGGCACAGGGAACAAACTATGGCTCGTCAAGTGGAGGCTGGAGACCAGGTGGTGGCACTACATCGTCAAGCCACAAATATGCCAAAGGTGTTAAGGCCGACGGCAACATCACCATCACTGGCGGCACCATCAACATCTACTCCACAAGTCACGAGGGTCTGGAGTCAAAAGGCACCATTACCATCAGCGGCGGACAGGTCTATGCACAGGCAAGCGATGACGCCATCAATGCAGCAAGCCATCTCACAGTAAGCGGAGGACAAGTTTGCGGCTACTCTACAGGCAACGATGGTCTCGACTCAAATGGTAACATGTATATCCAAGGCGGTCTGGTATATGCCATCTGCTCTGGCACGCCCGAAGTGGGACTCGATGCCAACACTGAAGGAGGCTATAAGCTCTATGTCACTGGCGGAACTATCATCGCCATCGGCGGACTGGAGCGTGGTTCGCAGCTCACCCAGTCGTGCTATCAGGCTTCATCGTGGAGCAAGAACACATGGTACTCCATGACAGTAGGCAGTGAGACAATAGCCTTCAAGACACCATCGAGCGGTGGTAGCGGAATCGTTGTGAGCGGATCGTCACAACCAACACTCAAGTCGGGCGTAACAGTAAGCGGAGGAACGAGCATCTTCAGTGGCATGGGCAGTATCAACCCCACTGTCAGCAACGGCTCGTCAGTAACCCTGTCTTCATACTCAAGCAGCAGTAGTGGCGGTGGTCCTGGCGGTGGTGGCGGAAGATGGTACCCTCTCACCTCTCCCCTCTCACCTCTCGCTCGGCGCGAAGCGACGCTTTGCTTGCAAAGAACCTCTCACCCCTCACCTCTCACCTCTAACATGAACCAGTCGAAACAAGAAAACTTGATATATTTGGCAGTGTGGACCTTGCTTTTTGCGGCCCCACTGCTGAGCCTTTATGTGCGAACCATGACAGATCCTCATGTCATGTTTAACTGGACTGAGGTGTTCATCATCTGGAAAAAGTTCGCCATCTACCTGGTGCTGTTTCTTATACACAACTACCTCCTTGCCCCACTGCTTGTCAACAAGCGCAAGCGAGCATTGTTCTTTTCTATTACGACATGCATCATCATTCTCTTTGCTGTCTATCAGTGCAACACACGCCCCAACCATCCGAAGTTCGAGAAGCCTGCAACAGAGCAAATAGACGACATGCCACCATTCCATGATGACCTTCCTCCTATGGACGACTTTAAGCCCAATCACCATGGTCCGGAATTCAAGCACAATCGTCCACCAGCAATCATTGGCGAACACGACATCATAGCCGTTGTACTGCTCATACTCATGTTCGGCATGAATCTCGGCATCAAGTTCTATGTGCGTTCACGCGAAGACCAGAAGAAAATGATGAGACTCGAGAAAGAGAATCTCATTCAACAGTTGGAGTATCTTAAATACCAGCTCAATCCGCATTTTCTGATGAATACGCTGAACAATATCCATGCTCTCATTGATATTGACAGCGCGAAAGCACAGGAAGCCGTGATACAACTATCGAAAATACTGCGCTATGTGCTTTATGACAGCAACAAGAGTCAGGTACTCATGTCACAGGAGCTGGACTTCATGGACAGCTACGTGCGACTCATGCGTATGCGCTATACCGACAAGCTGCATTTCTCAGTCAAGGAGCCCGACAGCGCTACAAGCCTATATGTCGCTCCACTGCTATTCATCTCGTTTGTGGAGAATGCCTTCAAACATGGGGTGAGCTATCAGCAAGACAGCTTCATCGATATTGAATGGAGATGCATCACCAACGACGAAGGGAACCAGCGACTGCTATGGACATGCCGCAACAGCAAGCACCCCAAGCAGCAAGACACAGGCATGCCCTCTCAGGGCGGTGTAGGCATGATAAACATACGCCAGCGCCTGAACCTCATCTATGGCAACGACTACACGCTGAACATTCACGAGACAGTCGACACCTATGAGGTTGAGCTAAATATACCACTAAACAACAAGAAAGCTGAATGATGAAGATAAAGGTTTTAGCCATTGACGACGAGCCCCTTGCACTGCAACAACTCGTCACATACATAAACAAGGTGCCATTCCTTGAACTCGCTGCACAGTTTCAGAGTGCTGTGGAAGCACGCGCTTTCCTTGAACAGGACAACGCAGATGCCATTTTCTGCGACATCAACATGCCCGACCTCAACGGAATGGATTTCATCAAGTCACTTGCCGCACCACCACTCATAGTCTTCACCACAGCCTATTCAGAATATGCCGTTGAAGGGTTCCGTGTCAACGCCGTTGACTATCTCCTGAAGCCTTTCAGTCTGCAAGACTTCCAGCGTGCTGCAAACAAGCTGCTCACACAGCTCTCCGCTCTCACCTCTCACATCTCACCTCTCCCCTCTGACCTCTCACCTCTAACCTCTAACCTCTCACCTCTCCCCCCTGACTACGTCTTTCTTAAGACGGACTATAGGGTAATAAAAGTAAACATTGCCGACATTCGCTACATAGAAGCCATGAGCGAATATCTGAAGGTGTGGCGTGAAGGTGAGACGAAGCCCATCATCACTCTGCTGTCAATGAAGAAGATTGAGGAGAGTCTGCCCAACTACTTTATGAGAATACACCGTTCTTATATCATCAACCTTAAAAAGATTACGGAAGTAAATAAGAACCGTGTATTCCTAAGCGAGGATACCAGCATCCCCATTGGTGACCTATACAAAGAAGCCTTTCAGGCGTTCATAGACAGTAAGTATCTGTCAAAATAGAATCGTAAGCGCAAAAACGCTTACGATTTTCTAATGTAGTCCACAATCCAGGCACCAACTTCGCGTGTACCATATTTCTGTCCGCCCTCGACCTGAATTTCGGGTGTGCGCACATTGGCATCGAGCGACGCATTGACAGCCTCACGAATGAGGGCGCCCTCCTTGTTGAGTCCGAAATGCTCCAACAGCATAGCAGCAGACAGTATCTGAGCCAATGGATTAGCCAGGTTCTGACCGGCAGCCTGAGGCCATGAGCCATGAACAGGCTCGAAAAGCGGGGTGTGCTCGCCCAGTGAAGATGAAGGTTGCAGTCCCATAGAACCCGTTATGCATGATGTCTCATCGGTGAGTATATCGCCGAAGGTATTCTCCGTCACTATGACATCAAAGAAGCGAGGCTCTGTCAACACGCGCATCGAGGCATTGTCAATGAACATATAGTCGGTCTTCACCTCAGGATACTTCGGTTCCATTTCCTGGGCAATCTGACGCCACAAACGACTGGAAGCCAGCACGTTAGCCTTATCTACCACAGTAAGGTGCTTACGGCGCTGCATAGCCATTTCGAAAGCCACCTTCAGTATGCGTTCTATCTCTGGACGCGTATAGATATCGGTGTCGTAGGCTTTGTCGTTGTCCTGATATTTCTCTCCGAAATACATACCACCCGTCAGTTCACGCAACACCACGAAGTCGGCACCACGAAGCAGTTCCTCTTTCAGTGGCGACTTATGCAGCAGACAGTCGAACGTAGCCACAGGACGCACATTGGCAAAGAGACCCAGTTTCTTGCGCATAGCCAACAGTCCTGTCTCAGGACGCACCTTCAGCGTGGGGTCGTTGTCGTACTTCAGATCACCCACAGCAGCAAAGAGCACAGCATCTGCACGCATACACACCTCGTGGGTAGCCTCAGGATAAGGGTCGCCCATAGCCTCAATGGCACAGGCACCTACCAATGCTTCCTCATATTTAAACTCATGGCCGCATTTCTCTGCTACTGCATCAAGCACAGCCACGCCTTGTTTCATAATCTCCGGTCCGATACCATCGCCGGAGAGGATTGCAATTTTCAATTTCATAGTTTAATGTTTTCGATTTTTCGATTTTTCGATTAAACGATTAATCGATATAACGACATTACGATATCTGATTAACTTAATTCATTCTCTACAATATTCAGCATCTTGAATGTGGCCTTAATGGCAGCTTCGGTCTGGTCGGCATCGAGGCCTCGCGTGCGAAGGATGCTGCCTTTGTGGTCCCACGAGATGACGGTCTGTACCAAGGCATCGGTGCGTCCGCCAGGCGGGATGCTCACCTGATAGTTGGACAACAAGGGGAACGTTCTGTTCAGATACTTCTTATAGATATAGCGCAGGGCTTTGACGAATGCATCATACTGACCATCGCCTGTAGCGCCCGCCTCATACTGTTTTCCATTTATCTCTACACGCACATTGGCACCTGGCTTCAGACCGTAAGCCGTAGAGACCACATAGCTTACGAGTTTGACCTTATCGTCAGAGCCATCATGCTTCAGCACGTCACTGACTATATAAGGCAGGTCTTCCTGTGTAACTATTTCCTTTTTGTCACCCAGTTCCGTGATACGTTCCGTTACTCTTCGTGTCTGTTCAGGCGTGAGTTCCAGTCCCAGTTCCTCCAGATTCTTCGCAATGTTCGCCTTGCCCGAGTTCTTTCCCAAGGCATATTCGCGTTTGCGTCCGAATCGTTCAGGCACCAGCTCGTTATAATAGAGATTATCCTTTGAGTCGCCATCGGCATGCACGCCAGCCACCTGAGTAAACACATTCTCACCAACTATAGGCTGATTGGGAGCCACGGTGATACCGCTGAGGCTTTCCACCATGCGAGAGAGGTCGTTGAGCTGACTCTCCACGAGGTTTGTCTTGGCATGGAACTGGTCCTTCAGAATAGCCTGAACGGAAGCCATAGGGGCATTACCGCACCGCTCGCCCAGTCCGTTGACTGTGACGTGCAAGCCCTTGGCACCACTGAGAACAGCTGCCAACGAATTGCTTACGGCGAGGTCATAGTCGTTATGGGCATGAAAGTCGAAATGCACTTGTGGATAGCGCTTCATCATCTTGCGGAAATACTCAATGACCTGCAGTGGATTCATCACACCAAGGGTGTCAGGGAGCATGAAACGCTTAACTAGTGTAGAGTGTAGAGTGTAGAGTGTAGAGTTTGCTACCGCATTGTTTTCAGCGGATGGAACGGCGGTAGCAAACTCTACACTCTCCGTTCTCCGTTCTACACTCAAAATAGCATCCATCAGCTGATAGACATAGTCTGGCGAATCCTTCATGCCGTTGGACCAGTCCTCCAAATAAAGGTTCACGCTAATACCCTTGCTGGCAGCATAGTCCAGCTCTTTCTTAATATCGCTGAAATGCTCCTCAGGCGATTTATGCAACTGATGCAGACAGTGCTTCAATGAACCTTTCGCCAACAGGTTCACCACACGTCCGCCACACGATGCAATCCAGTCTATGCTCTTGCCACCATCCACGAAGCCCAGCACCTCGACATGTTCCAATAGCCCCTGCTTCTGGGCATAGGCACAAATCTTCGACACAGCATCACGCTCTCCTTCAGACACACGCGCAGAAGCCACCTCTATACGATCTACTTTGACATCGGAGAGCAGTTTGCGGGCTATCACCAGTTTCTCATGAGGCAAGAACGACACGCCGTTGGTCTGTTCGCCGTCACGCAGCGTGGAGTCCATGATTTCCACGAAGGGCAAGGTGCGCTGGTAGGTGTTTAGTTTTTCTGATGTTCCCATGCTTCAATCTTGTCTTTATTTGCCACGAGGAAATCAATATCGTCGAGTCCGTTCATCAGGCAATGTTTCTTATATCCATTGATGTCAAAGTGCTCGAAGCGACCTGTAGAGAGATTCGTTACTGTCTGATTTGGAAGATCTACCTTGACCTGAGATTGCGGATCATGCTGGATGGTCTGGAAGAGTTCTGCAAGGAAATCCTCAGATACCTGTACGGGCAGGACGAAGTTGTTGAGCTCGTTGTTCTTGTGTATATCAGCAAAAAACGAACTTATGACTACACGGAAGCCATAGCCTGCAATAGCCCATGCTGCATGCTCGCGACTGCTACCTGAGCCGAAGTTCTTACCTGCCACAAGTATGCAACCCTTGTACTTCGGGTCGTTGAGTACGAAATCCTCAACAACGCTGCCATCGGCCCTATAGCGCCAGTCGCGAAACAGGTTGTCACCAAAGCCCTCCTTATCCGTAGCCTTCAGGAAACGGGCGGGTATAATCTGGTCTGTATCTACGTTCTCCAAAGGCAGGGGAACGCAGGTTGAAAGAATTATATCAAACTTTTGTTTCATAATAATGTACGTGGATCAGTTATTACTCCAGTGACAGCAGCTGCAGCAGCTACAAGGGGTGAACAGAGAATGGTGCGTGCGCCAGGACCCTGACGGCCTTCGAAGTTGCGGTTGCTCGTAGAGACAGCATACTTGCCTGCAGGAACCTTGTCATCGTTCATTGCCAGACAGGCCGAGCATCCAGGCTGACGAATCTCGAAGCCGGCAGCCTCGAGCACACGGTCAAGTCCTTCTTCGCGTATCTGTTTATCTACAGCCCATGAGCCAGGCACCAGCCAAGCCACCACACCATCGGCCTTCTTTCTGCCCTTCACTATTGAGGCAAAAGCACGGAAATCCTCTATGCGACCATTGGTGCATGCGCCCAGGAACACATAGTCAATCTTCTTTCCTAACAGCCTTTCACCTGGCTGAAAACCCATATACTTGAGAGCTTTTTCAAAGCTAGAGGTGAGAGGTGAGAGGTGAGA
>JAFSTG010000097.1 GCA_017450605.1 Paludibacteraceae bacterium
GTCGTTGATATAGAGTGTGCTTGCCGTAGTCGCCACATTATAATAAGGCAAACTGCCAAGATTGTTGTAGGAAAGTGCCGACCCGTTATAAATCTTATGTCCGAATGCTCCGTTTATCTGCAACGAGATATCTAAATCGCGCCAACGGAATGAGAAATTCGAACCTAAAAGAACCTTTGGTGTTGCTTGTCCGCATACTTTTCGGTCGGCTCCGTCGGAAATATCAACAACTCCATTACCATCGAGGTCCTCTATCACGTATCGACGAGTTCCGTCTGCCTGAGTTTCAAGTCCGATACAGTGGGGCAGATAAAACACTCCGAGTGGCTGCCCAACAATTTGATATGTTACATAACTATCGCCACCATGCAGTCCGGCTCCATTGAGTCCGGCAATAGGGGTAAATTCTGGAGCAGTAAGGAAATTATCTTTATACCAGCCATCAAGCGATAGTAGTTTATTGTATTGATATGCAACATTCAAATTTATGTTGAAGTCGAAATCTTTTTGCCGGACAGCCACTATTGCCACACCTACTTCAACCCCCTGATTCACCATCTTTCCCAAGTTGGCGAACATCGAGTTATAAGGAAATGGCGGCACGCTTACCGTATAGTTATACAACATATTCGATACGCGCGAGTAGTAATAGTCGATTTGCATTATAAAGCGCTTGTTGAATATACCAAAATCAGCGCCAACATCTACAGTCTGTTTTGTTTCCCAACGCAAGTCATCGTTGGCATTACGTTTTATCCCAAGCACAACCTGTGGCAGACCGTTATTATCTACCAACGCCATCGGTTCGAGAAGACTCATCGAACGATATGCTGCTAATCCGCCTAAATTGCCTGTAAGTCCGTAGCCCGCTTTGATGTTCAACGATGAAAGCCACCCGACCTCCTTCAGAACCGACTCGTTTTTCATATTCCAAGTTACACTCACTGAAGGGAATACTCCCCATCTATGATTAGCACTCACCACCGACGAGGCATCAGTGCGTGCCGTTAGCGAGAGTGAGTATTTATCAAGAGCGGTGTAAGAGGCACTCAATAGGAAAGAGAGAAGTTGCTGACTTTCAGCACTCGAGCCTGTACCATTCCACAAGCGTACGGCACCCACTGCTAAGTTGTTGTAGGAATAGGCATTCGAAGCAAGCATGCCGGCAGTAGTATGAAAACCGGTACTCGACAGACCTTGCATCTCAGCCAAAAGCATGGCAGAAAGTTTGTGCTGCGCTTTACCATTAGAATCACGCCACGTATGGGCATAAGTGAGTTGTGCATTAGCAAGCCATAACTTGTCTTGCGACTCCCCACGATATATTTTTCCGGTACTCTCAAGATAGGTCGGGAAAAAATGCGAATCGTTGTGCACCGAATAACCATAGGTTCCGTAGATACTAAGAGTCAGACCTTGGCAGAGTAATGCGGATAATCGCAAATGAGTATTGAAATGCAATGCTTTATTATGAATAAGTATGTCGAGCAGCGACTGCGGATTGCTAAGTTGCGAGGCGTCGGCATACCCTCGCCACGAACCTGTTGGAGTCTTGCCAGCTTCTATCGTCGGGTTAAAGGCTGCTGCCGAATAGAACAATTTCTGCTCGTTATTGATATACTTATTTTGTTGCGATGAACCAAATAATCCGAAATCAATCGTCAGGCGATTGGCAAGTGCTTTCTGTGTAACATCAAGTTTGGTAGTCAGATTCTGGTTTCCTATTGTTCTTACCACACTGTTATTCATCGAGTAACTTATCGAAGCCCTATATTGTGTGGCATCCGACCCACCGGAGAATGATACATGATGATTCTGCACAAACCCTGTGCGAAGTATTTCATGTTGCCAGTCAGTATGTGCTCCGCCATCGACGATAGTCAGACCGAGCACAGATGTAAGTCGGCGATATTCCGATGCCGAAAGCATCGACTGAGTCTTATCTGCATGAGCGAAACCGACGTCAAAACTATATGCAAAATTAAACTTCCCCTTTGTACCCCTCTTGGTTGTTACCTCTATCACACCTGCCGAACCACGCGAACCATAAGTGGCTGTTTGTGTAATATCTTTTAGAATATTTATTTTTTCGATATCGGCAGGATAGATACTTGCCATAGTTCGCAAATCAGACGACATACCATCGATAATAACCAATGGCTCGTTACCCCCCGTTAGCGACGAGTTACCTCTAATACGCACCGATGTGAGCATCTCCTCGGAATTGGCATTGCCACCTATCGTAACACCTGCTGTTGTTCCTGAAAGAACTTCAAGTGAATTTGCAATATGTCCGCGCTGCTTGGCGGCAATATTGTCGTTATCGTTGTCGGATACCGTCACAGAGTCGGGCGAAAGAACATCTGCATAAGCATTAACACTCTGCCACAATAGTAGAGTTATAAGGAATACGAATATTGATTTTTTTGTGCCCAATTTTAATTTAACGAAATATCATACAACCTGCCATCTGCTACATTTTCGCCGATTGCCACGTTTACTATCGTTCGAAGCAAAGCGGAGATAAGAAACAGACGTTCTTTGCTACATGCAACCTTAGTACAATTTTCCAACAATGTAGTTCGACAAGCGTTTGGGTAATAGTTTTTCAAGAAGAACAAACACCTTGTACAGAAAACCAGTTGTATATAACGGAGCAGGGCATCGCTTGTTTGCCACTTTCCAAACTATCGAAGCAATAAAGTCGGTAGTCATGCCGTTCTGCTCGTCGTGCTCCATCGTTGCAACCGATTTCTGCAAGTTGGCATATACATCGGCTCCCTCAAGCGTCTTCTGACGAGACGCCGTAAAACCTGTTTTCACATCACCGGGCATTATAGCACTTACGTAAATATTAAAAGGCGCCACTTCGTTGCGAAGCGCAAGAGCAAGCGCGTTAATAGCTGCCTTTGATGCGGAATAGAATGCCTGATAAGGTATGGGTAGCACCGCAGCGACGCTGCTAATCATTATAATACGTCCTCCTCGCTGACTGCGCAAATAAGGTAATACCGCCTTGGTAAGATTGAATGTACCAATGAAATTAACATCCATCTGCCGCCGGACATCGTCTGTAGATGTAAACTCGACTGCCCCTGATATGCCAAAGCCGGCATTGCAAACAACAAGGTTTATTTTTCCCTCTTGCTTGGCAACGGTCTCTACAGCCTTAGCCGTTGATTGGTAGTTGGTAACATCGCAGTCGATATGGTTTATGCCCTCGGTTGATTTTCCACTGCGCGACAGTTCATACACAGTCCATCCCTTAGTAGCAAAAAGCCGAGCCGTAGCCTTACCTATGCCGGATGAGCCGCCTGAAATAACAAGTACCATATTAAGATTTCTAATTTCTAATTGCTGATTGCTGATTTTAGAAGTTGTCGGGTACACCTTGTTGCAGCACTCGGCTTATTATCTCCACAGCCTCATCGATTATGGGCTCGGTATGCGTTGCCATGAGCGTGGTACGAAGCAAGCACTCGCCCTCAACGCATGCGGGCGCTATCACAGGATTCACATACACACCCTCCTCAAACATACGCTTGCCGTAATAGAAGGTATCAAGCGAGTTATAGGTAAATATAGGCACGATAGGAGTCGGTGCTTCGATAATCTTAACTCCGCTTTCTATAAGACCTTTGCGGAAATAAGCCGATATATTCATCAAATTCTGAGTCATCTCAGGATGAGCTTTTAGCTTTCTGAGCGCTTCAAGAGCTGTAGCAGTAGAGGCGGGAGTCATCGACGCTGAAAATATGAATGGGCGCGACACATGGCGAATCCAGTCAGCCACACGATGGGAAGTAAGCATACAACCACCTATAGAAGCGAGGGACTTGGAGAATGTCAGCATTATAATGTCAACCTTGTCGGTCAGACCGAAATAGTCGGCAGTGCCCCTTCCACCATTTCCTAACACACCAAAACCGTGTGCATCGTCAACCATGACACGTGCTCCGTATTTCTCGGCAAGTGCACATATCTCAGGCAGACGGCATATATCGCCGCGCATGGAGAACACGCCATCCGTAACGATTAGTTTGCCAGCCTTGTCGGGGATGCGTTTTAACTGACGTTCAAGATCTGACATATCCGAGTGGTTATATCGCAATGTAGTGGCATAACTAAGTCGGCATGCATCGTAGATAGATGCATGATTTTCTTTATCGTTAAGAATATAATCTCGTCTGCCAGCAATAGCAGATATGATGGCCAAATTCGACTGAAAGCCTGTAGAGCATGTCATACAGTCCTCTTTTCCCATAAACTCAGCAAGCTCTCTTTCCAACTCCTTATGCAAGTCGAGGGTACCATTTAAGAATCTCGACCCGGAACATCCCGAGCCATACTTGTAGAGAGCATTGATACCGGCATTGATAACATCATCGTCTTCGGTAAGACCAAGGTAGTTATTGCTGCCAAGCATTATAACACGTTTCCCCTCCATCGTTACTATTGGGGCCTGACGCGACTGCAACTCATGGAAATAGGGATAAACACCTAACTCACGAGAACGATTAAGCAGTTCGTAATTACATTTGTCAAAAAGATCCATATTTGTTATATTTAATGTTTTTTTAGTCATAATCTGTATAGACGATGCTTCGTCTCATATCCACATGGCAAACAAATCCTTTTTGTCTCCTATTCATTCTCCCATGTGTTATGCACTATACCTGCCATATCAAGCATTGAGGCAAACGACTGCTGCCTGAGGCGCTCCACCTCCTCATGGCGGGGTTGAGAAGTATCAGGAAACAATGGCTCGCCTATTGTTACCGTCAGCAGCGGCTCATCCTTTGAACCAAACAAACGATATATACCTGTTCTTGGCCTAAAAGTAATAACACACGGCAATATCGGCATTCCGTATTTATACGACATAGTGAATGCTCCTTTCTGAAATGGGCGCAGAGGTTTATAATAATCCCAGCGTGCGGCTTCCGGAAAGATAAGAAACCACCACTTGCGACGATGAAATTCATCAAACGCCTCATTAAAACATTTCATTGCCTTCATTCCTGTGTTAGGTATAGGAATACCACCCACTGCCCACATATACCAACGGTCCTTTGTGTTAAAGTTAGGTGCATACATTGGGATACGCGTATTCCGGTTAGCAAAAACAGCATTCAATACAGCCGGAGCATCTAACCTATTGCAATGATTACAAATAGTTATTGCACCATTGGCATTGAGTTGCTTGCGCCACTTGCGAAGGTTTTCTCTGCCACGAATACGAAGTCCGTTTTTTATTCTATTGGCCGTAAACACAATAGGATAAAGAAAACAATAATATCCGAACCAGTTATTTATCTTAAAGTTGAGCGAGTCGTCAATGTATGGATAATTCTCGTCGAACACTTCATTGCGCGTATATACAGGATGTAACAGAGATTGGTCGGGACCTTCCTCGGGATAGTTTCTGCCTACATCGGGCACATACACGCCCTCACGCGTCATTAGACTATCGAATCGTTTATTTGGCATATCGTAATATAGTGTTGTTGTTTATTATACCTTAATAAATCTCATGCCCGCAGCACGCGCCCCATTGCCATCGGTATCTTCACGGTCGCCTATCATTATAACCGATTGTGCTTCTTCTTCCATTTGAGCAATCATATTTTCAAATAACTGCTTGTTAGGTTTCAGTCCTCCCATCTCGGGTGCAATAAATAAATAATCGAACCACCTAAGGTCTGCACCCAATGCTATGAGTTTTTCCTCTACACAGGGGTAATCAGAAAAAACTGCTGTCTTTATACATCTTTCTTTCAGCGCTCTAATCAGTGGTTCCACAAACTCTCCTACATGATAATACTTCTTCATCAATCTGATGGTAAGTGGCATATATGTTGCAAAATACCAGTCGCGTGCCTGCTGAAAAGGTATGTTCTGATGCCGCGAAATATGCCAGAACAGCGAGCGATAAAAGGCTTCAGGATTTCCGAAATACTGCCCTTTGAGCAATCGTCTTGCACGGCGCTCCGACGACGCAAGAAAAGCATGACGCAAATCGGATAATACGAGTCTCAAAGGATAATATTTCTTATCGTAAAGAGTACCGTCCAAATCAAATACTATAGCACTAACTCCTTCAAGATTGATGTCTGATATTTGTAATTGTTTCATTTCTATTTCATTTTGTCCATCCCATATAATCAAAATATTTCATTTTGAAAAATATAGGCACGATTTTTGCCCAAATCGACATAAAACTGCGCAAAGTTAAGTATTTTTTTTTACTATCACAATAGTTTTTCAATTTGTATGGTTCAATAATTTGTTGTAATTTTGCATGATTTTTTGCTAAAATTATTCGATTATTAAGATTTGAACATTTTAAAATCTTTTTATGTTTTGCAACATATTCTGATTATCAATAAGATGAAGAAACAACAACAAACACACCAACAATCAGAGCACAAAGGAGCCGGCTATTATATCTCTTTTGTGATTTTATTTTTAATTCTTTTCCTCCCCAACATAACCGGCTGTTTCATTGCAAACGATATTTCCGGCTCAGCTACAACCACTATTTATTTAGTTTCAGCCTTCTTATTTTTGCTCTTCGGACTGACGGTAATGCCGCAACGTTTGTTTTTTTACGTAGCCACACCAGTACTTCTGCTTAATGCCGTTGAGTTGATTTACCAAATAATGAATCACGCAACCACGTCTGTTATGTTTATCTACACTATGGTTGCTGCCGAAAAAGGAGAGTTTTTCGAACTCGTAACTACATATTGGCCAATACTGCTGATATTCATACCAATTGTAGCACTTTATATTTGCCTCGCCAAATATCATATTCCCAACGAATTTTTGTTTTCTAACCCACGTATTCGCCGGGCAGTTGCATCGGTAACTATCTTATGGTTTCTCGTTGGCAGTTTCACACTCATACACTTTAAATATATCCGCGAGGTCAACGACGACGATTACGAGTCGCCAACTGCTTTTGTTGGAATGAGTAAAGTATGCCCGCTAAACCTATTCGTTCAGTCGGCTCATCTTGCTAATATTTGGGATAACATCAACGGCAGGAAACGTGCATTACAGGATTTCAGTTTCGGTATTGAACCTAACCAAAGCGACGACAACATGTTAGTAGTATTCCTTATAGGTGAGACTGCACGCTACGACCATTGGGGATTGAACGGCTACTACCGCAATACTTCGCCTTGTCTTAGCAACCGAAGCGATATTGTAAGTTTCGATAGTTGCTATTCAATATCGAATCTGACGGCTATCTCTGTCCCGTATATGATAAGTCGCGCTACACCTAACGACACCTACCCTTATTCGCACGAAAAAGCATTACCCGAAGCCTTTTCTGAAGCGGGTTTCCGCACTGCATGGATAGCCGACCAAAGTTTCACCAATGTATATATGAGGCGCGTTAGCAGTAGTTGCGATGTGGCAGAATATGTGCCAAACGGAAGATTCAAAGGCGAATTTCACGACAGCATACTCATTGCACCTTTC
Organism: Paludibacteraceae bacterium; assembly: GCA_017450605.1. Lineage (GTDB taxonomy): Bacteria > Bacteroidota > Bacteroidia > Bacteroidales > Paludibacteraceae > Colicola. The sequence continues at coordinate 7,492 of JAFSTG010000097.1, forward strand.
TGCAATTATATAGCCGACAACAACGGCAACAAACAGTTTGCCATTGTTCATAGCCTCGGTAGCCACTTCAAATATTCGTATCGATATCCCGATAAATTCAGTGTGTTTCAGCCCGACTTGAAAGACGTTAAGGCTATGAATCTGCTCACCAACGGGATGACTAACAACAATCGCTTCATTGCCGATAACGAACAAATTGTAAACAACGTTAGAGATGTTCTTATAAATTCCTACGACAATACCATCCTCTACATTGATATGTTCATCGACTCGTTAATCAACATAATTGATGCCACCAACCGACCGGCTATTTTCCTTTACGTGGGCGACCATGGCGAAAACCTTATGGACGATGAACGACTGATGCTACTACATGGTTCTTATTCCGGTTCGGCATGGGAGTATCATGTGCCACTGTTTGTTTGGACTTCGCCCGAATACCAGAAACTCCACCCAGACAAATGGCAAACAATTAAGGAGAACAAAAGCCGCAAAATCTCTACTATGAATATCTTCCATAGTATGATTAATATGGCTGATATAGAATACGAAAATCTTGACAAGACCAAGTGTATCGACTCACCATCGCTCGTTGCAGATACCATCTCGTGGGGTCTGGATGCTAACCTGCAATTAACCATTCTACCCAACAACTAAAATCTGAACCTTAAACCAATTGCAAATTGGCGTACCCATTGAACTTTCGTACCTATTGAACTTTAAACTGTTATCTATGCACATTCGCTACCTAAACATACTATTCCTATTACTACTCACCATGACGGTCTATTCGCAGTCAACCAAAGTGAGCGGTGTGGTGTATGATAGTCAGAGCGGCGAACCCATTTCTTTTGCTCAGATATTCTTTCAGGGTAGCACCATAGGCACTACATCCGATATCGATGGCAATTTCACCCTGAGCAATACACAAGGCTACAGAGTGGTTGAGTTTCGCATGATGGGCTACAAAACCACAACAATTACCCTTCGAGCAGGTCAGGAGAAAAAAAACGTGAAGGTGAAAATGGACCCCGACACCTACTTGCTTGAAGATGTAGTGATAAAACCGGAAAAGTCGACTAAAGAAAAGTATCGTCGCAAGGGCAATCCCGCCGTTGATTTGATAAAAAATGTGATAGCTCACAAACACGACAACCGCGTAGTCAGCGAAGATGCCTATCACTATCAGAAATACGAAAAACTGACATTATCGCTCGACCCCTTTGACTTCGACCTCAACAAAAATAAGTTTTGGCGCGATTTTAAGTTTATCGAGGATTATCTCGACACATCCCGCTTCGATACCACTAAAATACTTATATTCTCTATTAGAGAGACTCTCTACGACTTCTATTATCAGCGCCAGCCACAACGCGAGCGTGGTATTCGCACTGCACACCGGTGGGAAGGCGTCGATAAACTGCTCGGAACAGATAATATCACACTTAATATTGAGCAGATCTTCCAGCCTGTTAACATTTTCCAGAACGACATAACCTTGTTGCTCAACAAGTTTGTATCTCCACTGTCATCTGCCCTTGCTGTAAGTTACTATCAATACTACATTCAAGACACTATCCGTGTTGACAACGACTCGTGTATTCACCTCGCTTTTGTTCCGGTAAATAGCGAGAGTTATGGCTTTACAGGACACCTTTATATTGTCAATGACTCGACTTACGCTCTGAAGAAATACAAGCTCAATGTTCCTGTCAACTCAAACATGAACTGGGTTTCAGGTCTTGAGATTGAACAGGAATTCATTCGGTTGGAGAATGGCAAATGGGCGCCTCTTAACACCCACTCTTACACCAAGTTCTCGCTTACCAAGAAGAGTAAACGGAGCATCTATGCCCATCAGCAAGAATCGTTTAAAAACTACACGATGGGAGAACGCGTTGACGAAAAGCGCTTTGTTATGGCAGGTAATGTGATTGACGGCGATAGCCTGAAGTTATATAAAGGACGCGACTGGGCAAGATTACGTCCCGAAAATCTTACCGACAAAGAGATAATAATAGATAGCCTTGCACCTGCACTAATGAGTGTGCCTAAGTTCAATCTTATGGTTAATACCTTCCGCGACCTCACTCAGGAATATGTTCACACCACCAAAGACTGGGACAAAAGCAAATGGGATTTCGGTCCTATCTTTAACACTATCAGTTACAACGAGCAAGAGGGTGTCAGACTCCGTATTGGCGGCATGACCACTGCCAATGCTCACCCGCATTGGTTCTTCTCAACTTATGCCGCTTATGGCTTTGCCGACAAGCGACCCAAAGGCGGCTTCAACCTAATCTACTCGTTTAATAAGAAGCAATATCATCCCTACGAAAACTTGCGTCATTACCTTATGCTGTCGGCTTCTTACGATATAGAAGAACTTGGTCAGACTTATTCGGTGGTGATGCGAGACCACATACTCATGTCAATAAAATTCAACTACTCTACCAAACCCGAAGCCTATGTAGGGCGACTGCGCTTGAAATATGAGAAGGAATGGGCTAACGAGTTTTCTATTATTACATGGGGTGAATTTATGAATAACCAGCCTAACGGTGCTATTCTTCGTCCGAAGCAGACCCTGCAAGCACTTCAATACAATCGCATTAACGCCGACGGCACTCTCACCAATCGACCATTCTACCACGATGCTCAGTGGGTGTTCCAACTGCGATATTCGCCGGGTGGGCATATCTATAACGACCGACAAGGAGAAGAGTCGCCCTTCAACCTATGGAAAGATGCGCCGGTATTCCGCTTTACCAATCGCATGGGTTATATGCTCGAAGACCGATATTTCTATAACACAACGGAGTTCTCTGCTGAGAAACGGTTTTGGCTGTCATCGTTCGGACATATCGACATCACCCTCGGAGTAGGATATGTGTGGACTAAATCGCCCTATACCAAACTATTTGCGCCCGTAACTAACCAGTCAATATTGCTCGACCCTCGCTCATTCCATCTTATGCGACCGATGGAATTCATTATGGATAGATACGCTTCGATGTATGCCACTTACTATTTCAAAGGTTGGATTCTCAATCGCATACCGTATATCAACAAACTTAAACTTCGCGGAGTGGCATCGTTCCAGATATTGGCGGGTTATTGCGGAACACGTAACAATCCGTATAAAGGCACAACAGGAATCTACGAGTTCCCTGTCTCTTATTACGATGGCGACGGAAACATAGTGCGCTCGAAAGCCGACTTCTCATGGGGCAAGCATGCATATATGCCTTACATGGAAATGACTGTGGGCATAGAGAATATCTTCAAGATTTTGCGAATCGACTATGTGCGCCGCCTTACTCACACCGATGGTCTTTCAGGCTGGCAACTCAACAGTATCCGCGTAACACTCAGAGCCGCAATCTAAGCCGCCTTCTGCTTGTAAAGTAGAAGACTTCGACTCACATCAATCACATAACACGTCGCAACGACTTCCCGTCCGCCGGATTTATTCTTTCAACCCTACTCCTCTTTGAGTCGTACATTCATGCGTACTACAAGCGAATCAAACTGCCCGCGGCAGTCGGCAGGAACAGGTTCGGCGCTCGGCGACTCGAGGGTCAACGGGTTAACAGGAGTACCGTTTTTCCAGACGCGGAAATCAAGATGCGGACCTGTTGATGCACCCGTACTACCTACATATCCTATAACCTGACCTTGCGAAACGCGCTTACCTACAGCCACACCCTTGCCATATTTCGACAAATGGAGATATGCAGTTGTATAAACAGAGTTATGGCGAATCTTCACGGTATTTCCTCCGCCGCCTTTGTAGCCTTTCTCTATAACTGTGCCATCGCCAAGGGCGACCACAGGAGTTCCTGCAGGTGCAGCATAGTCAACACCTGTATGCGGGCGAACAGTCTTATAGATAGGATGTCTGCGTGCATAGGTGAAAGTTGAAGATATGCGTTTATAGTTGAGCGGAGCTTTTAGAAACGCTTTCTTCAGGTTTTTGCCGTCGGCGTCGTAATAACCTACAGCATAACTGTGCTTAACACTATCGCTCAAGGTTTGTGAATCGAAAAAATAGGCATTTTGCAAAACTCCACCATGATAGAACGAAGCAGCATAAACACGCCCCACCCCAATACGAACTGAATCAACGTATAATTCGTCGTAGAATGCTCTTACGCTATCACCTTTCTGCAGAGCAAAGAAATCGATTGTCCAAGCATAAATCTCACTTAGTTCAACCGCCAACTGAGGAGACAGGTTCTGACCCACAAGAGCATTCCATAACGATGATTCTATAACAGCCGACGAACAACGCTGACGTGTTTCAACATCTTTAACCTGCTTCTCAATATGCAACGAATCGGTTAAATGAAACACCACAGTTTCAGTGAGCGACTGTTTATAAACAAAATATGTTGGAATAGAATCGTACTCTCCCTCATTCTGATAAGTTAGCGGATAGAATACTAAATATTGTTTGCCAGGATGTATGGAGCGCGGGTTAAAGTTGGCAGACGGCACTGCAAGCAGTTGTCGTGTAATCTGAGCTGGCACACCCACAGCAGCAAATATTCCACTCAGTGTCTGACCACGCCCCACTTCGCCTTCGGCCACATAGAAAGAATCTACAGCAATGCCATATTCGTAGCGAACCTGCTCGATTGCAGAGTCGTTACCACCTGACAGGCCCTTGCCGCTTTCGTTGTTATTGCTATTCTTACAAGAGAAAAAAGAAATACATACTAATGCTGTAACTACAGCATTCTGCATAAAAAGAGTGTTTTTCATGTTAAGGAACTAAAACAAGAATAGTTTTCAAGATTATTTTAGGCAACACTGAAAATTGCTTAGTTTTGTTTTTGCGGATAATGGCGGAACCACGACGATATCTTCAGCCTTATTACACCTAAGAATGCTTCCGAGAATATACCGCCAGACATTTTCGATGTACCTAAAACGCGATTTATAAAGATAATAGGCACTTCCTTGATTGTAAACCCACATTTATATGCCGTATATTTCATTTCTATTTGGAAAGCATACCCTTTGAAACGAATCTTATCAAGCTCAATAGTCTCGAGTACCTGACGGCGATAACATACAAATCCGGCTGTTGTGTCTTTTATCTTTATACCCAAAACGGTACGGACATATTTCGAAGCGTAATACGACATCAGAACCCTTCCCATAGGCCAGTTAACTACATTCACTCCCGTTATATAACGAGAACCAATAGCCACGTCTGCTCCGTCGTTAGCACATGCCTCATATAGTTTTAGCAAATCTTGCGGATTATGCGAGAAGTCGGCATCCATCTCGAATATGTAATCGTATTTATGCTCAATAGCCCAAGCAAATCCTGTAAGATAAGCCGTCCCAAGTCCTAATTTACCTGAGCGTTCGATAATAAATAATTTGCCTGCAAATGTTGATTGCATCAGACGCTTTACTATCTGTGCCGTTCCATCGGGTGAACCATCATCAATAACAAGCACATGAAATTCGAGAGGAAGCGACATCACAGCAGTGATAATAGCCTCGATGTTCTCTTTCTCATTGTAGGTAGGAATGATAACTAATTTGTCCATTGTAAACAATTATTTATCGGTGGATATTTGGTTTGTGTTATCGTCATGCGAATCGTCGGAATAGAATGTGAAAGTCGCTGTTGGCTCAAGACGCGGAAGAGCCATTAGCATAAGGTCGTTATCGACATTCACTCCCACTCCCTCAAGATACGAACGCACGGTGTCGTATGCAAGTTTGGGGTCGTTATTTTCGAGCGATAGGTGGCAGAGAAACACATGCTTCAATCCCGTATGGTAATTCTGCGCAAGCACTCTGCCACATGTGTGATTGCTCATGTGCCCCGTATCCGACAAAATGCGCTCTTTGAGGAACGACGGATAAGGTCCGTTAAGCAACATTTGCTCATCATGATTAGCCTCAATTACAAGGTGTTGTGCGGTCGCCACATATTGCTCTAACTGCGGATTAACACAGCCCACATCGGTAGCAATCATAAACCGTTCTCCCTTGAAGTCGATAACATAACTGACGCATTCAGTCGAGTCGTGAGAAATACCAAACGAATTAACAGTCATTCCATTTAGCTCGAAAGGCACACCTTTCTCAAAGTATCGACGAGAGGTACGCAGTTTTTCAACGACACCATAGTTACGATCGATTCCTGAATGAATAAGCGGTGTAGCATAAATGGGAATATGCAAGCGTTCACCTATAGTTCCTACAGCACGGATATGGTCGGCATGATCGTGAGTGATAAGCACAGCACGCACATTACTCCAATCGAGACCCATTTCCTTTAGGTTAAGATGGATAGTGCGCGCAGAAATACCGGCATCAATAAGAATGCCGCTCTCGTATGTGCCTAAATAGTAGCAATTACCACTACTGCCACTGGCAAAACACCTAAATATAAAATCGCTTTTTGCCATCTTACACCTATATTCAGCCCACAAAATTACGAAGAAATTTGCTAACTTCCAAACCTAATTCTGATATTTTAGCATTTTTATCGTTAATTATAACTAAACTACTTCGTTTACTCAAATCCTCGTCAGACATCTGATTATTGATGCGCTCTACAGCCTGTTCGCGAGTAATACCATCACGCAACAACACCCTCTCAATACGCACTTCCACCGGTGCCACTACACATACAACGGCATTGCATAGTTGTGCAAGACCCGACTCGAATAATATAGCCGACTCGACTATCACTAATTCATTATTCGAACGATATGCAAAGTCCCTCAAATCATCAAACACACGAGGATGCACTATCCGATTGAGCTGTTCCAACAGTGCGGAATTGATGAATACTCGCTGACCAACAAATTTTCTATCAAGAATTCCGTCAGAATACGCCTCGCTACCGAATAGTGCAACGATTTGCTTTTTCACTTCTTCGTCGCTATTGATAATGCGGCGGGCAGCAAGGTCAGAACTATACACATCAAAGCCCTCCGAACGAAGATACCCGGCTATGGTTGACTTTCCGCTACCTATGCCACCAGTCAGACCTATGATTTTAGTTGATTCCATCTAAAAATATGCTTTAGAACTGGAAATAAATGAATGCTTGCAAGTCGGCTGAGATAAACTGATACACAAAAAATACTACCACTACTATCACACATACCATAACCGGCAGGGGCAAGTAGGCGAAGTTTATTCTATACCAGCGCTTAAACTTATCAGGCATCCAGTGAATTAACATTCCCACGATAAAGAATACATACACGTTGGCATAAGCGAGCACCACTTCTCCTACATTGTTCAAACTCCAGGCCGACCCAATCTGCGAGAGCATGTTAACAGCTGTTTCCCACGCAACTTGATTGGCTGTAGCCGGGTCAAGATTACTTGCCGAACGGAAGAAAAGACGAGTGAATGTGATAAACACAAAAGTAAGCAGCACTGCCCAACCGTTTCCAAGTCCGTCGAAAATGCCGTTAGCGGTAGCCGAAAGAGTCTTGTTGCGCGTTGAAAGATAGAACACATATCTTATCAACGACACAATCTCTACTGTAAGCATCGCCACAACAAAAACGTTGATTATCGACAATGCAGTGTCCGTTAAGCCTAATTGCCCGCCATAGTAACGAAGTGCCACAACTGCAATAGTGAGCAATGTCAGGCACACCATACGCCAGTGCCACGACATATCCCGCCAGAACTTATAAACTATAATGCCTATGCCGTTCAGCCCACCCCATATCATGAAATTCCAAGAGGCACCATGCCATAGTCCACCAAGCAACATAGTAATAAACGAGTTGAGATTGGCATAAAGCTTTTTGCGGTGAGAAGGTCGAAGCAAGGCCACTATCGTTACAATAAGCGCAATCGAGAGAATCACAGCTCCCACAATCCACGAACCCGTCAGCACTATTGCAATAAGCGATATAAGGATTATCCAAAAGTATGTCCCGAAACTTGCTCGGCGATTACCACCGAGCGGAATATACAAGTAGTTTTGCAACCAACGGGAAAGCGAGATGTGCCAGCGCTTCCAGAAATTATGCGCATTAGGCGCCTTATATGGTGAATTGAAGTTCTTGGGAAGATAAAATCCCATAAGCATCGCCACACCTATAGCTATGTCAGTATAACCAGAGAAATCGGCATACACCTGCAACGAATAAAAGAACAAGGCACTTAAATTCTCGAAACCGGAATAAAGCAACGGATTATCGAAAATGCGGTCTATAAAGTTAACCGCCAGATAGTCAGACAACACAAGTTTCTTTATCAATCCGTTAAGTATCCAGAATATGGCTATACCCATTTGTCTGCGCGAAAGTGCGAATGGTCTATATAACTGTTCCACAAACTCACTCGCACGAACTATCGGACCGGCAACTAATTGCGGAAAGAAGCTTACATAGAAACCGAAATCGAGGATATTACCTACCGGTTTTATCTTCTGACGATACACATCAACAGTGTAACTTATCACCTGAAAGATATAGAACGATATACCAACAGGCAACATGATGCTGTCAACCGAAAAGCATCCGGTGGAACTTCCGCCATTACCTATCCATGCAAAAATGTCGAACACTCGAAGGTCGAGTGCAAACATCTCGTTAAGCATGTTGGTCAGAAAATAGGGGTACTTGAAATAGCACAGTATTCCAAGGTCTATAATAATGCTTAACACAAGCCAGAACTTAGCTGCTCTGTGGCACTCTCGACGTTGAGCCGAATATATACGTTTGGCTATCAAGAAGTCAGAGCAACAAACGAATAACAGGATAAGAATAAATATGCCGGAGGTCTTATAGTAGAAAAACAGACTTGCAAACAACAAGAATGTATTACGCATCAGGCGCTTACCCGTTCCCCACTTGCCTATGCTTATTATTATGGCAAACAGAGCATACACTAATGCAAAGAATGCCCAGAAATAGAACTGCGTGAACAGAAGCGGTGCAGAACTATTATAACTCAATATATTACTTATATAATCCGGCATGTCTGTCTGTATCAGTTAATCGTTATTCCGTTTCATCGCCGATTGTCAGACTATCAAGCATGACTGAGTCAGAAGAAATACTATCTGCCGGTTGTGATAACTGCGATTGGCGTAGTTTGTAATATTCATAACCCTGAATTATTGCATCGGCAAGAGCATCGCCTATTATTTTTGCTCCTGCACGAGTGAAATGCACGTGGTCAGACGCTGCTAACTGAGGAGTAGCCTTCACCCAACGAATCATACTCTCGCTACCGCCCATCGTATCAAACATACTCCAATATGCATAACCGGCACGCGTAAACACCTCGCGCGCATGTCTGTCGAAATATGGAAGATATTTATAGGTTGTCCTCACTCCGCCGTGCGAAGTAACCATATCACTCGGGCCGACGAAAAGAATCTTAGCAGTGGGAGCTATACTATGCAGATAATCAGCATTTGCCAACAAACAACCAATATAACTGTCAACCGACTTTTGCGACGATATACTCGGAATGGCATTTCCTCCGAACTCAAGAATTATCAGTCGGGTATTGGTTGCTGCAAAATAATCGGAGAGCTGCTGCTTGCTGACTTGGCGGAATATCGTTCCGGAACACCCGCGAAGTGCCACATTATCGACTGTAACACCCGTAGTATTCTGAAGCGACACACCATACACATCGCCTCGACCTACAATACGGAATTGTATTTGCCGAGTGCTATCGGGCAGATTCACAGTAGTAATAGCAAGTTCCGAAGCCTTAGTGGTTATGGCAGTATCGCCAACAATAAGTTTCAGCGGTTCTGAACCTGTCAGCACCTTCATTGTATTGAAATAATGTGAAGTGGTAAGCGGTGTATTCTTCCTTGGAAATATGCTCATTTTCGTATCGCCGTTGATACCTGTTGCCTGCATCAGGGGACCATAGTTGCTGCTTTTCCGCTGTGCATCGGCATAATACGAAATCAGCGAATAATGGGTCGTAGTACCTGTAAGTTGCTCACTCACCGTCAGATTATAATATGTATGACGATAAGGTAGCAAGCCTACTCCACCGCCACCGAACCTGCCCTGCAAACACTCTCGCAAGTTATTGCTTAGTCGGTCCTCCTCTATCTGTGAGTCGCCATAATGAACTACCCTAACCGGCTCTGTCGAAGCATTATCAAGCGAAGCATAGAAATCGTCGAAATAACTGTAAAGCACGGTATCACGCCAACCTGCGGTTTGAACCGAAAGCGTATCAAGCACACCGTTGGAATCAACAGGCACCTTATATTCAACGACAGGGAAATACAAATGCGAAGCACTTTCGGTAAAATATTTTATAAATACCTCTTCTTTCGCTGCAAATTGCTCATTGAGGCTGTCTTGCATGGCACGATATAACGAGTCGCGCCGGGCCGCCTGAGCCATTACCAATGCTATACTATCGGCAGAATTGTCGGAATTGAGAAATGTCCAACGCGATTTTAAATCGTCAATCGAAGCAAACCGATAGGTCGTACCACGAATTGTTATTCCCTCTTTGGGATAGAAAAACGACAAGAGTGCAAGCAATATAAGCGATGCTGCCAACACTCCAACAACAAGCCATGCTGTATTATGTTTCTTCATGTATAGTTTTCTTATATGTTTGTTAATGCTGCATTGTAATGTGCACAAAAACGCACAAAAACGCGGCAAAGTTACAAAAAAAAAGGTATAACACAAATAGTCTGCAAGTTTTTGGCATATTGTTTGTGCAAAATTCATATAAAACATTCGCACATCTTATGAGTTTTAAAGATTTTTGGAAAAGCCTCGGACAATACTTGCATTCTCTTGTCAGTCTGTCGGCTGATGTAGATACGGTTGCAGCGACAGAAGCCATAAAGAAAGATATTCCATTTCGCGGACCTAATGTGTATATCTTGTTTTTTGCTATTATGATAGCCTCGTTAGGACTGAATGTCAACTCGATACCGGTAATAATCGGTGCCATGCTTATTTCCCCGCTTATGGGTCCGATTATCGGGTTGGGCTTGTCGGTTGGCACAAACGACATCGAACTGCTCAAATCGTCGCTCAAGAACTTCATTGTAATGGTGATAATAAGTATTCTCGGAGCCACTCTTTATTTCTACATCACCCCTCTTGAACTTGAGAACCCGACTGAACTATTAGCGCGTACTAATCCGTCGATTTACGATGTTCTGATTGCACTTTTTGGCGGTTTGGCAGGCATTCTTGAGAAATGCCGCAAAGACAAGGGCACTGTCATGTCGGGTGTTGCCATAGCAACTGCACTTATGCCTCCACTATGTACCGTAGGTTACGGCATTGCTGTCGGCAATTGGCAATACGCCGCCGGAGCATTATACCTGTTTTTTATCAATAGTGTGTTTATCGCCTTAGCTTGTTTTATTGTGGTTAAGTACCTCCGATTCAAAATGGTGAGCACAGGAGATACCCGACGTGAACGCAAACGTAAGATAATAGCATGGATTGCACTCACCATAATAGTAATACCAAGCATTGTCTCTGCCGTATCGATAATACGCGAAAACACAATCAAGAAAAATGTATCACATTTCATCGCCGAGAACAAGACTATTGGCAAGAGTTATATCTACGACTATAAATTTGATCTACATCGCAAACCTGCCACTATCGACTTATACATAGCCGGCGACCAACTAAGCGAACAAGAACGCGAACAAGTTCGTCAGAACGCAGAAGCCGCAGGACTCTCGCGCGACAATATCGTCTTTCATGAAGAGGCTGTTATTGCTATCACTCCGTTCAACCAGGAGCAACTAATAAAAGATATTTTCTCTAACAACGAACAACAACTTCGCCTTCGCGACGAGCGCATCAGTCATTTAGAGAAGACACTTACAGAATATAATGCCGAGCAACTACCTTCCGAACAAATAACCAAAGAGTTAGTTGTTCAATATCCGAATATTAAAAGCGTAACTCTCGCTCACGGCAGGCGAACAGAAATGCTTACCGATAGCCTTACTACCGAAAAGCAAATGATAGTAGTGTTAGAACCTAAGGATAAGAAGAAAATAAAGAACGAAGACAAAGATAAAATCAAAGAGTGGCTAAAAGTGCGACTCAACGAAGAAAATTTAATTGTATTATGAAAACCACCCTATTGCTCATTGGCAAAACTACCGACAAGCGAATAGAACAGTTGGTTGACGAATATGCGAGCCGACTTAAACATTATATAACTTTCGATATCAGAGTTTTGCCGGAACTGAAAAACACGAAGAGTAAGACCATTGAGCAGCAAAAGAAAGAAGAGGGCGATAATATTCTCAATGCCATCGACGACTCTACCACTCTTATTCTGCTCGACGAGCACGGCGAGCAGATGCGAAGTATTGTGTTTGCGCAATATATGCAAAAACTACTCAGCGCCGGCAGGAATGTTGTTTTCGCCATTGGCGGGCCCTATGGATTCTCGCCCGATGTCTATCAACGTGCAAATGCTAAGCTCTCGCTATCACCGATGACAATGTCGCATCAGATTGTCAGACTTTTCTTCGCCGAACAGCTCTATCGTGCCATGACTATACTTAAAGGTGAACCTTACCACCACGAATAATCACGCAGCATTTGCGAGTGTGGGAAAAAAAACGTATTTTTGCACGATAATTTTAAGGCATATATAATCCGACATAAATTCTTTAGATAATGAAATACATAACAGATGCAGAACTCGATGCGCTTATCGCGCAATGGTTTAAAGAGGACATAGGTGATGGCGACCACACCTCGCTATCTTCTATTCCGGCTACAGCCGAAGGTTGCCAACAGTTAATAATAAAAGAAGAAGGCATATTGGCAGGTGTTGAAGTGGCGCGGCACGTAATCCACTATTTCGACCCAACTCTTCGCTGCGAAGTTTTCATCAACGATGGAGCGCATGTCAAACCCAAAGACGTCGCCTTTCGTGTCTATGGCAAAGTGCTGTCGCTGTTGCAAGTAGAGCGCACTATGCTCAATATCATGCAGCGCATGTCGGGTATTGCCACCACCGCCCATCGCTACCAATCGCTCATAGCCGACACCGGTTGCCGCGTGCTCGACACACGCAAGACTACTCCCGGACTCCGGCTATTAGAGAAAGAGGCAGTGGCTATAGGTGGAGGTACGAACCACCGTATCGGACTATTCGACATGATACTTCTAAAAGATAATCATGTTGACTTTGCAGGCGGAGTAACAAATGCTATCCGTCGTGCTCAGCAATATTGCAAAGATAAACATAAAGACTTGCGTATTGAGATAGAGGTGCGCAACGACAAAGAACTCCGCGAGGCACTCGACACCAACGGAGCCGACCGCATCATGCTCGACAACTACACTCCTGCCGACACACGCAAGGCCGTTGAGGAAGTGAGAGCATGGGAGAAAGCCAACCGCCGACACATTGAGATTGAGTCGTCGGGAGGCATAACGCTCGACACCATTCGCGACTATGCCCTCACCGGAGTCGATTTCGTATCGGTAGGAGCACTAACCCACTCCGTCAAATCACTCGACATGTCGTTTAAAGCTGTTAAATTATAATTTCTAAATTCAATTAAACTTTTAACCATGACTACTATTCCTCAACGTCTTGAAGCACTTCGCGCTCTTATGCGCGAGCATGGTTTTGCCGCTTATATTGTAGCAGGCACCGACCCTCATAACTCAGAATATATGGCAGACCACTGGAAATCTACTGTTTGGATTTCCGGATTCAAAGGCGAAGCCGCCACCATACTTGTAACATCCGACCGTGCATTCCTCTGGACCGACTCGCGTTACTACCTGCAAGCTGGTATCGAACTGGTTGGCACCACAGTCGAACTTATGCGCGAGAGCGATATCACCACTCCTACCATTGCACAATGGTTATGCGATAACTTAAAAGCAGGCGAGTCGGTTGGTGTAGATGCCGAGATGTTCACCATCAATGCTTACAACTCGCTGTGCAACGAACTAAGCCGCTCGTCGCTTACTCTTAAAAATGCCGACCTGATAAGTCCGCTGTGGACTGAAGGGCGTCCCGCAATTCCTGCCACTCCTACTTACGAATATAAAGTAGAATATGCAGGCGAAACAACCATGAGTAAACTCCATAGAGTTCGCGAGGTTATGACAAAGAACAAAGCTCAAGCTATGGTTATTTCTGCACTCGACGAAATAGCATGGTTGCTCAACATTCGCGCCCTCGATGTAGATTACAACCCCGTAGTGATAAGTTATGTGCTTCTCGAAACCGACAAATGTACACTATTCATCAACAAGCACAAACTGAGCGAGGCTGTTTGCAAATACCTGACCGACAACCATATCAGTCTGAAAGACTACAGCGAGATATTTGCTTCTCTTGCAGCACTGCCTGCCGATTATAGCGTGATGCTCGATGGTGCAAGAGTCAACCGTGCACTCTACGACGCTCTACCTGCCGCCTGCAAAAAGATAAATATTCAATCGCCCGTTTTAGTTTTCAAGAGTTTGAAGAACGACATCGAAATAGAAGGTGAGCGTACGGCTATGAAACGCGATGCCGTAGCTCTCACTCGTTTCTTCAAATGGCTCGAAGAGGAAGCATTCGCAGATGGCAAACGTCCTACAGAATACGAGTTATCTGAAAAACTGCATTTCTTCCGTGCCGAGCAGAAAAACTTCGTTGTTGAGAGTTTCTGCACTATAGCCGGTTATAAAGGCAATGGAGCCATCGTTCATTACGAGCCGACAGCTGAAGGTTCGGCAGTGGTTGCTCCCGAAGGCATGCTTCTTCTTGATTCCGGCGGACAGTATCTCGAAGGTACGACCGACATCACCCGTACCGTTTGGCTTGGCGGTGATATACCTGAGCAGGCGAAACTCGACTACACCTATGTGTTAAAAGGACATATTGCACTTGCCGATATCCGATGGCCCAAGGGCACACGCGGTAATCAGTTGGATGCACTTGCCAAACAGTATATGTGGCAAGCGGGTATTACTTACGGACATGGCACCGGACACGGCGTAGGTCATTTCCTCGGCTGCCACGAGGGTCCGCAGAATGTTCGTACCGACATGAATCCTACAGTACTTAAAGAAGGAAATATATGTTCCGACGAACCTGGTATTTACAGAACAGATAAATGGGGAGTGCGTATCGAAAACCTCGTTGTGGTTAAGCCTGTTGAGAAGACAGCGGCTGCCACCACCGACGACAGCTTCCTTTGTTGGGAAACACTCACATTGTGCTACTACGACACCCAACTTATTGAGATGTCGCTACTTAGCGAGCACGAACGAGAGTGGATCAACAACTATCACCAACGCGTGTATAACGAGATAAGTCCGCTACTCTCCCACGAAGAAGCCGACTGGCTTCGCCACAAAACCGCAAAAATATAAATTTTAAATTTGAAACTATAAAATTTAAAATTTGAATTTTGAAATCTGAACTATTAATCTCTCACTCTCATGTCTCTTGAACAAACATTAGCAACTCACGTATCGCAAGCTGTAGAGAAACTTTACTCTGCACAAGTTGAAACCAAAACCATACAAATACAAAAGACTAAAAAAGAGTTTCGTGGCAACCTCACCGTTGTTGTATTTCCATTCACTAAGATAGCCAGAAAATCGCCGCAAGCGGTGGGCGAAGATATAGGCAAGTACCTTCTTGAGCATAACGACGAGGTATCTGATTTCGAAGTCGTTCAAGGTTTTCTTAATCTCACCATCTCTTCATCATACTGGCTTCGTACGCTCTGGCAGATAAACTCCGATTCTGCCTACGGACAACGCCCCGTCTCCGAGCAAAGTCCGCTTATGATGATTGAGTATTCGTCGCCTAACACCAACAAACCTTTGCATCTGGGGCATGTTCGTAACAACCTGCTCGGCTATTCCATAGCACGCATACAAGAGGCTAATGGCTGGAAGGTTATAAAAACCAATATCGTTAACGACCGCGGCATACATATCTGCAAATCGATGCTTGCTTGGCAACTCTTCGGCAACGGCGAGACACCCGAGTCGTCAGGAAAGAAAGGCGACCACCTGATAGGCGACTACTACGTACGTTTCGACAAGGAATATCGTGCACAGGTAAAGCAACTTACCGAACAAGGCATCGCTGAAGAAACAGCCAAGAAAGAAGCACCGCTCATCAAACAAGCGCATCAGATGCTACAACGCTGGGAACAAGGCGACAAGCAAGTTCGCGAACTTTGGGAAATGATGAACTCGTGGGTTTATGCAGGGTTCGACGAGACTTACCGACAGTTAGGCGTCAGCTTCGATAAGATATACTACGAGAGCCAAACCTACCTAATGGGCAAACAAGAGGTTGAACGTGGACTAAAAGAAGGACTGTTCTACAAGAAAGAGGACGGCTCGGTATGGGCAGACCTTACTCCCGACGGACTCGACGAGAAACTGCTGCTACGCTCCGACGGCACCTCTGTGTATATGACACAAGATATAGGTACCGCAAAGCTGCGCTACGAAGACTACCCTATCGACAAGATGGTGTATGTTGTAGGCAACGAACAAGAATACCACTTCAAGGTACTCTCGCTTCTGCTCGACCGTCTCGGATTCCGATTCGGGAAAGACCTTGTGCATTTTTCTTATGGCATGGTTGAACTGCCCAATGGCAAGATGAAGTCGAGAGAAGGAACAGTGGTCGATGCCGACGACCTTATGGATCAGATGATACAAGAGGCACGCGAGGTAAGTAAAGATAAGGTTAACCGCCTTGCTGATATTTCTCCGGCTGAAGCCGACGAGATAGCACGAAAAGTCGGACTCGGAGCACTAAAATATTTCATATTGAAAGTTGACCCGCGTAAGAACATGCTCTTCAACCCTGAAGAGTCAATCGACTTCAATGGCAATACCGGTCCGTTTATTCAATATACCTATGCTCGTATCCAATCGATTGGCAGAAAAGCAGGCGACGAAATTGCAACAAGCGTTCCATGTGAATGTCCGCTCAACGACAAAGAGACACAACTAATTCAGCGACTCGCCGAATATCCGTCGGTTGTACGTCAGGCAGGCGACGAGTTCTCGCCGGCAATTATCGCCAACTACTGCTATTCTTTGGCATCCGACTTCAACTCGTTCTACAACGAATTTAGTATTCTGAACGAGACCGACCAGAACATTCGCCGCATGCGTCGGGTTCTCGCTGACACTATCGGCAAAGTGCTAAATGCAGGTATGCAACTTCTCGGCATCGAAATGCCCAACCGCATGTAACAACGTCACATACATACAAACAAGACAAACGGACAGACCTCATATCTGTCCGTTTGTTTTGTGTAATTATTATCTATCACCTGAATGCTTTATTTTACAAAAAATCATGCTACATGCGACCTGCTACTTACGACAGGTTACCTGCTACCAACTTTTCTGCCGAAGAGGTCATAGATAGTGTTGCCGCGGCGGATATAGAGATGACCGTTTTCAATGAACTTGACGGCAGTGTCATGCATCGTTTCAGCCTGCGGCACAGCGGCATCCTTGCGCCATGCAAGCAGATACAACTCCTGCAGGCAAGCACGCTTCTTTGTGCTACCGCCAACAGATATAAGCGTCAGCGAATCGGTACCGGCAGGAATAACTATACGGTGACGAGTCTCATATCGAGTCTGTGCAACAACCTGTTCGGTTATCGACTCTACCAATGTCTCGTCGGCATAAACGTCGAGTTGCATCTCGTCGGCGGTGTTATACACCGATGTGCGGAACACAAGAGTGGTAGTGTCGTTTAGATTCAACTTCGAGAACGACACCCATCCATCTGTTGCCGCGGCACCCATTGTTATAGCCGCGCCACCATTAGATTGTATTTTTTCGCTTGCGAATCCGCCACTGACTGCGTTAATATTCGCTTTCGTTAGCGACGGAAGGTTAATCAGAGTATCATAAAGCAAGCGAGTATCAACTTCCGGGACATACTCAACACAACCATCAACATTGGCAGACGACTGCAAGTTGGAAAGTTTCACGGCACTACCCTGCTTGTTGCCCCAGATATATTCAACAAGTTCGGGAAAGTCTATAAACGGGTTACGATTGTGCTGAATCGACGATATTACATCTGCACGACAAATCTCTTTATCGCTAACGGGGTCGGCACGATGCCAATCAAGCAGAACTTTAATAATAGAGTCGGAGAACATTTTATACGACGACAAATTGAGATAATCGGCATAATTTTCCGACCATTGCAAATTACCGTAAGCAGTGGCAATATAGAAATATGCCCGTGCGAAATCGCCTCGATATTCTTCTTCCGGTTCGAAACACCGATAGCCATAACGCGAACTCTTAACATCGTCCATACGGAAACTGCCGTTATCGAATTTGTCGCCCTTCGTTACATGCCCTGGAGGATAGTTGCTCTTCTGACTATTGGCGTACGCATCCGACGGATTGAGATTATACAAGTCGCGGTAAGCAAGCAGCGAAGTATCACGTGTATCGGTTTTCGAATATCCCCACCACGATTTAGGCAGACAGTGTTCTATCTGCATCGAGCAACCCGAGTCGCCTTGTTTATTAGGGAAATACCTCACCGAGTGAGAATACATATCCCACACCGAACCATCATCTCGCATATCGGTAAGCGGGAAAGCCTGCCATGTGCCATACTTAGGGTCGCCTTTCTGCCAATACGGAGGGTTATCGCTTGTATGGTAGGAAGTAGAACCATAGTCGTAACGCTCACCATTACAAACTATCCGGCACAATGTAACCTTCAGCAACGAGTCGGCTGTGCCTTCTATGTTATCGTAATAACCTGCAGGAATGTCTTCTGCATACGAAAAGCATGCAAAAACAAGGAATAAAGGTATTAGACATTTACGCATAGTGAGCAGATTTAAGGGGTAACAATTTTAATTAGCCGCTTTGACATACATATCGACTAACGACAGAACTATATACAACAGAATTATCATACTTCCGGCAAGCCAAATCTGCGAGAGAAGAGCACTAATCACAACAATCAGTACGGCTGTGCACACAAACACATAACGTATGCAATTCTCTTTGAATTTCAGGTTATGGAACTTTAGCGAGAACATCGGCATGTCGCACACCAACAAGTAGCACGACATCAGACTCATCACTACCATTACTATACATACCCATTGGTCGGTAAGTCCGTTTTGATTAGCAAAACATACAAGCGAAGCCCAAAACAGTGCATTTGCAGGTGTTGCCAACCCCCGGAACGAAGTCGTCTGCCGCTCATCGAGATTGAACTTTGCCAATCTTAGTGCCGAGAACGCTGCCATCAGCAATACTAACAATGCCCACCATCCAATAACCGGTCGCAAGAAGGCATACAGCATAA
>JAFSTG010000098.1 GCA_017450605.1 Paludibacteraceae bacterium
GCTGGGAAGATAACATGGAATGTCTCAAGGAATTGGGTTGCTCGGTGTATATTAGGTGGAATGCTAAGCATCTTGCTTCTCGTGTTGAGTTGTCGGGCACTGAGCATCGTCCGATATTGCAGGGCAAGCACGGGCAGGAACTCGAAGATTTCATCGAGTGGCAGATGTCAGGTAGAGAAGAGTATTATAACCAAGCCAACATAATAGTTGATGCACCTCTGAGTGGAGAGTTTTCAGAAGAAAACGACGAAGAGATAGCACAACATCTGTTTCTTAAACTAAAAAACAGCAAGTGAATTGCTGATATAAACATACTAAAGATATGTCGATTAACGAAATACAAGATGAGATTATCGAAGAGTTTTCGGCTCTTACCGATTGGATGGACCGTTACTCACTTCTGATAGATTACGGAAATTCATTGCCGGAGTTTTCTGAAACGGAACGCACAAATCGCAACCTGATAGAAGGCTGCCAAAGTAGTGTGTGGATAACCGCATGTATGCGCGAGGGCAAGGTTCATTACGACGCCGACTCTGACGCTATACTTGTGAAAGGTATAGTGGCTTTGCTACTTCGAGTATTAAACGATCAGACTCCTCAGGATATCCTTTCAGCCGATTTATATTTTATCGAGCGCATAAATCTGCGTGAACACCTTTCCCCCACAAGAAGTAACGGCCTTCTCGCTATGCTCAAGCAAATGAAAGAATTTGCATTGGTATTTGCAAGTCGCAAGTCTTGAATGTGACCTGCGACTTACATCGTCTTATTTGTCTTTCTTACCGAATAGCGAGAAATGAACGTAGCGTTTTGGATGCGCCTTGAGGTCAACAAGCAGCGAGTCGGCGCTGGTAATAGTGTTGTTGATGTTGACGTATAGGTCTTTGTCGTTGAGTAGCAGACCTAATGTGCCGTCTTTTGAGTTGGCTGCTGCTATAAGTTCGTCGGCTTTCTCTACCACACCATCCACTTTATTCATTGTAGCAGGTATATCAAGCTGGCTTAGTTGTGCGCTAACCACCTTGATATCTGTAATCACGGTGTCAACGTTGTTAATTATTGATGGCACCTTGGTATGAACCAGCACTTTTAGGTCGGCTGATGTGGTACGCAGATTCGAAGATATGGTCTCTACGTTACTCAGTGTCTGTTTCAGATGGTCTCCTTCAAGTTGCGAGTTGATGATAGCCACTACAGAGTCGATTTTCTCCACCGTACGGCTCAAATTGCCAAGCAGTCCATCCTGCAGATTGTCTATCAGTCCGGGTACCACGCAAGTGGGTAAGGTGTCGTGCGAAACGTAATGGTTGCTATTATCTCCAAGCGGTATTTGGAGTTCGAGTGCACTACCATTGAGCAGGCCGTCTTGAATAAGTGCCAAGCGTGTGCCTTCAGGCAGAACGATATCTTTGTTTACCGACAGATGAACGGTAAACGAGTTGGCATCTGCGAAATTATATATTATCTTATCTACCTGCCCAACCTTATAGCCGCGTACATACACCGGCGATTGTTCTACCAGACCGTTTAGGTTGCTGAATTTACCAAGGTAGGAATTGGTTGATGAGAAAATGTTTACTCCTTTGAGAAAATTAAATCCGAAGTAGAGCAATCCGATTGCCAAGATAGCAAGTAATCCTACTTTTATTTCGCGAGAATATTTCATAAGTTTTTGTTTTTAAGTGCCCTTATAATTACATTTTAAGTGCTTCTTTCACGGTTATTTGTTTATTACCTAAGAACGCAACGATAAAGCAATCGCCGAATTTCTTTTTCACCTCGTCGCGTACAGCTGCAATCTTCTTATAGTCGGTTTCTTCGCCGTAGGTGTATTTATAATACTTCCCGTCTTTGGTATATTTGCAGTTTTTCAGACCTTTGAATGTAGGGTCTCCTGCTTTCAGCGGTGCGCTTACCGAAAATATTTGAACGCGGAATACCGGACGCGGTGAGGCTGATTGCTTGGTTGAAGTGTTATCTTTTTTAGCAGCAGAATCGTCTTTTTTAGCAGCAGAATCGTCCTTTTTAGCTGTTGAGTTGTCTTTTTTAGCTGTTGAGTTGTCTTTTTTAGCTGTGGTCTCGTCTTTCTTTGTGCTTTCGTCTTTCTTTGAGGTGTTCTGATTATCTTTGGTATCTATAGATGTGCCGGAGTTGTCGTTTGCAGCGTTTTGTGCTTTCTTGTCGAGCTGCTTTTTGTAGGTGCAGAAAGCATCGTAGATTGCCTTTGATATCTCGTCCTTTCCTGTTTCCGATTTCAGATATTTTTCTTCTTCCACGTTCGATACGAAGCCCATCTCTATTAGCACAGAGGGGCATGCCGATTTATGCAGCACCCAGAATCCGGCTTGTCGCACTCCTCGGTCGGCTCGGTGGAGTTTGTCGGAGAACTGCTCTTGCACGAGGGAGGCAAATTGCAAACTCTTGTCGATATACCTGTCTTGCAGAAATTCGAACATAATATACGACTCGACAGAGTTAGGATTGAAACCTTGGTAGCGCGTTTGATAATCGTCTTCGAGCAGAATAACCGAGTTCTCGCGCATTGCCACATCAAGGTTCGACTGCATCTTGTCAACACCAAGAGTGAAAGTCTCAGCTCCTTTTATGGCTTTGTTGTCGGCAGAATTGGCATGAATGCAAATAAAGAGGTCGGCATTATGCTTGTTGACGAAATTAGCACGTTCCTGCAACGATAGAAAAACATCGGTTTTACGAGTATAGAACACCTTGACATCGCTTAGGTTGTCTTCTATCAGCTTGCCTAATTTGAGCGATACTGACAAGTTTAAATCTTTCTCTTTTGTAAGCTTACCCAAAGCTCCCGGATCGTGCCCACCATGTCCGGCATCGATTACTACAACAAAAGCTGCAGCATTCTGAACGAAACAAAACAAAATGGCAATCAAGGTCGAGAAAAATATTTTTGAACGTCGATTCATAGTATTCTGCTTTTGTCTGCAAAAGTACAAATAAAATGCCAAAGTACAAAAAATATTTATAATGAATTAGCCTAATTTAATACTTTAGTTTGTTATATTGAAATATTAACGATTACTCGTTCTTGACAGGAAGATGACAGGAAGATGACAGGAGCGAAGTCCTGTTAATATGGTGATATATAGATAATTGTGCTGAATTTTAAAATTGTAAAAGAATATTTGTAATTAGATTTTCAAACATCAGATAATCACTATGTTATTTTTCTTGCGAGACGAGTTGGAGTTTTGTTTCTACGTTGATTAAAATTCAACTTTTCAATTCTTATTCTTTATTTCTCTTTTATGGCGCGGTTTTTGCTTGTAAGTGTTAAATTTTAATTGTAATTTTGCAAGCTTAGTATGCCGTATTCGTAGCAAATAGCTGATGGCATTGTTTAAACGATACAAAATGAATGTGTTACGCGTGTTGTCAATAATATGCGGCATTGTCTTTTTGTGTCTGCCGACGAATAGTTTTGCTCAGCTTCCTTCGTTTCGTATTTCTACAGACACACTATCATCCGAGCCTGTTGATACGCTCAATTCAGTACTTTCAGATACTCTTTCTTTCTTATTATCCGACACTGTTTTGTCAGCTGTTAGCGATAGTTTGCCAATTTCGCAAGCAGATAGTATGGTTGTCTCCTTGTCAGATAGTGTGATGGGTTCGTTATTAGATAGTATAGCACTTTTGCGTCCTGATAGTCTGTCGGCTCAGCAGTTAGATAGTTTAGTGGCACAAAGGGCGGTGAGCGACAAGTCTCCTAATTCAGCCATAGATGCTGAGATTCACTATCAGTCGAACGATTCGCTTGTGTTGCTTGGCAACGGAACTGCTTTCCTCTATGGTGGAGGCGACATCAAATATAAAACATTAGAGTTGACCTCCGATTTTATTCGTGTAAAGTTAGATAGTTCAACCATATATGCTCGTGGTGTTTACGATTCGATAGATAACGAGTGGGTAGGCAGGCCGGTCTTTTCTGACGGAAGCGAGAAGTACGAGACCAACGAAATGACCTATAACCTGAAGACCCATAAGGCATATATCCGTCATGTGGTAACAGAGCAAGGCGAAGGGTATGTTATTTCTGACAAAACGAAGAAGATGAACGATGACATTCTCATGATGGCAGATGCCAAATATACGACTTGTTCCGACCACGACCATCCTCATTTCTACCTTGCTATCACTAAAGGTAAGGCAAAGCCCGGTTCGTATATCGCCACCGGTCCTGCATATCTTGTTGTGGGTGATGTGCCGCTACCTTTGGCATTACCTTTCGGCTTCTTCCCCTTCACTGAGAAATATTCGTCAGGTTTGATAATGCCTACTTTTGGTGATGATAGTTCACGTGGTCTCTATCTGCGAGGATTAGGTTATTATTTTGCACTGAGCGACTATTTCGACCTTGAGATAACAGGCGATATCTACACTCGTGGTACATGGTCGATCAATGCGCGTTCTCAGTACAGAAAACGTTATAAGTTCAATGGTAATATCAACATCGCATATCGAACCGATGTGACGGGCGAGAAAGACATGCCCGATTATTCAAAGGCTACAAACTTCTCTATTCAGTGGTCGCATTCGCAAGATAGCAAGGCTAATCCGTATTCAACGTTTTCAGCTTCGGTGAACTTCTCTACCTCAGGTTACAACCGAAGCAATATCAACAGTTACTATAATCCTCAGCTCAACTCTGAGAATACTAAGTCGTCAACCATCAGTTACACTCAGCGTTTCCCTGATTCTCCATGGAGTCTGACCGCATCTGCATCGGTAACGCAGCGTACAAACGACTCGACGCTGAGTCTGTCGTTGCCGACACTTAATGTCAGCATGACGTCTATCCATCCTTTCAAACGTAAGAAGGCGATAGGCAAAGAACGTTGGTATGAGAAGATTCAGATGCGCTATACAGCAAATATTCAGAACTCAATCACCTGTAAAGAAAATTACCTTCTCCATTCTAACTTCCTTCGCGACTGGCGTAACGGAGTGAAACACAATATACCTGTAACGGCATCGTTTACATTGTTCAAGTATATAAATATTTCACCGTCAATCAACTACACTGAACGATGGTATTTCCAACGTGTTGACCAGAATTGGGACAACGAAGCTAAGACTCTTCGCCGCGATACCACAAATGGTTTTTATCGAGTGTGGGACTTGTCAACATCGCTTAGTATGTCAACTAAACTCTACACTTATTTCATACCGGTTAGGAAATGGTTTGGCGATAAAGTGGATCGATTCCGGCATATCCTAACGCCAAGTATATCGTTTAGTTATTCTCCTGACTGTGAGAATATACGTGCTAAGTTAAACCACAACTACTACGGCACTTATCTTCGTCCGGTAGTATCGGCTGTGGGTGATACCATCAACGAAGAAGTGCGCTATAACCGTTTTCAGGGTGGTCTATTCGGTGTGCCATCATTAGGAAGTCAGGGAACATTGTCTTTTTCTCTTGCCAATAACTTGGAGGTGAAAGTCAGAAATGATAAGGATACTACAGGAACTAATAAATATAAGGTGATATCGCTTATTGATAATCTTACCTTGGGAGGCGGATATAACTTCATGGCCGACTCGATGCGTTTGCAGAACTTTTCGCTTAGCGTTCGTATAAAACTTCCATTCAACTACACACTGAGTCTGAGTACATCGTTCGATCCATATATGTATGGTTTGAATGCTCAGGGTAATCCTGTACGCATCAATCAGTTCCGATGGAGTCATGGTAAGTTCCCGTATTTTATGGGTACCAGCACTTCTTTTAGTTATACATTTAACAATCAGACCTTCAAAAAATGGTTTGGAAAGAAAGACGGGAAACGGAGTAAGAATGGCGACTCTGACGGTGAATCGTCTGGCGGAACAGATTCTTCAGGTGATATCAATTTAGATAGTTCTTTGAACGGCAGCGATAACAACAGCCGTAATAATCGTAACAGCAGTAGTACTTCTACAGAAGTGGACGATGGTTATGTGAAAACTGAATTTCCATGGAGTTTGACTGTCAGTTATACTGTCAGTTACCGACCCGGTAGTCAGTTCGACTATGCTAAGATGCAGTATAAGCGTGTATGGACAAACAACCTAAATATATCGGCGAGCATAGGATTAGGAAAAGGTTGGAAGGCATCAACTTCGATAAGTTACGATTTCAAGGCTAAGCGTTTCTCTTATACGAATATCAATGTATCAAGAGATTTGCATTGCTGGTCGATGTCGGCAAGTTTTGTACCTTTCGGTCCGTACAAGAGTTATACTTTCCATATAGGTGTTAACGCTTCGATGCTTGCCGACCTTAAGTACGACACCTCAAGTACGCAAAGCACCAATAAGCGTGTTGACTGGTGGTAGCATGTAGCAAGTAGAAGGTAGCAGAGTATGCTGGTGTTTAACCGGCAGTTGAAAATCAGAAATTTGAAATAAAAAATATTATTATGATTGAAAACGAGAAAATTGTAAAGGTTAAATTCGACCTTTTTGTTCATGGCGAGACGCCAGAAAGTGAAGTGTTGGTTGAGCAGGCAACCGAAAGTAATCCGCTTGTTTATTGTCATGGCGAGGGCATGATGATACCTGCCTTCGAGAAAAACCTTGCAGGAAAAAATTCAGGCGATAAGTTTGATTTCTGGATTCCTTGCAGCGAAGCTCACGGCGAGCATAACGACGAATATGTTCAGCAACTGCCCCGCGATGCATTCTTCATTGATGGTGAGTTCGACTCGGAGCGCGTCTTTGAAGGAGCACAAGTGCCTATGCATACCTACGATGGTGGCATTCAGTTGGTAACAGTGATAGAGGTTGCCGACGACCACGTTACAATAGATGGCAATCATCCGTTTGCCGGCGAAGACTTGCATTTTGTGGGTCAGGTGCTTGAGGTACGAGATGCTACAAAGAAAGAACTCGACCGTCTGCGCAGTGGTTGTGGCGGTTGTGGCGGTGGTTGCAATAACTCAGAAGACTGTGGCAATGAAGGTTGCGGTAGTAACGGTTGTGGCAGTTGCTGTGGTGGCTGCGAATAAGCAATAAAGATAAATATATTACATATTTTTTAACTAACTTCTTAATTCTATGGCAAATGTTTTAGCGATAGTGGGTCGTCCTAATGTTGGGAAATCGACCCTTTTCAATCGCCTGACGAAGACTCGCCGAGCGATAGTAAACGAACAGTCGGGCACTACGCGCGACCGTCAGTATGGTAAATCAGAATGGAACGGGCACGAGTTTTCCGTTATTGATACCGGAGGCTGGGTGGTTAATTCTGACGATGTATTCGAGAGTGAGATTAACCGTCAGGTTAGTTTAGCTATTGAAGAGGCAGATGTGGTATTACTCGTAGTTGATGTTAACCAGGGTGTTACCGAGTTCGATAGCGAAGTGGCTCACCTTCTTCGTCAGTCGAAAAAGCAAGTGTTGCTTGCTGTGAATAAAGTTGACACCTTCGATGCACAATGGGGCGCTTCGGAATTTTACAAACTTGGTCTTGGCGGGCCGTATATCCTCTCAGCTGTTAATGGTCTTGGTACAGGCGACCTGCTCGACGAGATAGTAAGCCGTTTTAACCCCGATAAAGAAGCGCTCGACGACGATAATCTCCCTCGTTTTGCCATTGTTGGCAGACCTAATGCCGGTAAGTCGTCGCTGCTCAATGCATTCCTTGGCGAAGAACGGACAATCGTAACCGACGTTGCCGGCACTACACGCGACTCTATCTATACCAAGTACAACAAGTTCGGCAAAGAGTTCTATCTTGTTGATACTGCCGGCATACGTAAAAAAGCGAAGGTTAACGAAGATCTTGAGTATTATTCTGTAGTTCGTTCGATTAGGGCTATCGAGAACTCAGATGTGTGCATATTGCTTATCGACGCCACTCGCGGTATCGAGAGCCAGGACCTTAATATATTCTCTATCATTCAGAAAAATAAAAAAGGTTTAGTGGTGTGTATCAATAAATGGGATGTTGTAGAAGATAAATCCGTGCAGGCGCAGAAAGCGTTCGAAAGTGCTATACGCGAGCGACTTGCTCCATTCGTTGATTTCCCGATAATCTTTATTTCCGCCCTTACCAAACAACGCATTTTTAAAGTTATGGAAACGGCAATTCATGTGTATGAGAACAAAGAGCGGAAAGTACCTACAGCTCAACTTAATGAACTATTCCTGCCGTTGATTGAAAATTATCCGCCTCCGGCAACGAAAGGCAAGTACATAAAAATAAAGTATTGTACGCAACTGCCTAATACGCAAGTGCCTACTTTTGTGTTCTTTGCTAATCTCCCGCAGTATGTCAAAGAACCGTACCGCCGTTTTCTTGAAAATAAACTACGTCAATGGTTCGATTTCAACGGTACACCTGTACAAATCTTTATCCGCGCCAAGTAGGGTGGGGCTGTCGGTGGGAAGCGTTAGTCTCAGGATAGTAATACTGCAATAAGATGTGTTATGCCTGTTGTTGCAGTATTGATAGAGAAAAATAAAAGAAAAAAATATCAAATTGAAAGTATTTTTTTGTTATTAAAAAAAATAATGCTATTTTTGCGCCGTTTTGTGTGCATTCGCTGAAATGCATGCTTGGTACATTTGTTTAACTATCTTAATAAGTGTTATGGACATACTTGAAAACAAGGAAACTCTCACTGCTAATGAGACTGTAGCAGAGGTTAGCGAGGTGAAAAACGAAGTAGAAACAAGTTCGAATGAAGTTGTAGAGAAAGAGGGTGTAAAGGCTCAAGACGTTGTTGAAGAGGAAACAGCGGAACCGAATGATGAAGTAGAAGATGACAGCTCTACAGTTTTAGATGGTGCTGAGTTGGAGGCTCAAAAAGAGCGCGCTGAGGATATTGCCGAGTCGGATTTAACGCGCGAGCACATAGTAGAGGAATTTGCACAACTTCTCACCAAACCATTAGAAGAAATCCGTGAACGTGCTGAACATCTTAAGAGTCAGTTCTATAAGCTGCACCGAACTCATACGGATGCTGCTGATGAAACTGAGTCGGCAGAGAATGTTCAGACTCGTGAAGATGCAACTGCCGATTCTGTTGACGCCGTTTTCAAGAATCTGTTACAACAATACAAGGATATGAAGGCAGAAGCCGGTAAGCGTTTGCAGGAAGAGCTTGCGCAAAACCAACTGCGAAAAGAAAATATCATCGAGCAGATGAAGCAGATGTCGGAAGATCAGACCGTTGATGTTCAGGAAAATCTTAAGAAATTCAAAGAACTGCAGGCAGAATGGAAAACCATAGGAGCAGTTCCTCCTCAGGTGGCTACGCAGTTGTGGAAGAGTTATAACTTGTATCAGGAGAAATTCTATGATCTTGTTAAGATTAACTATGAACTTCGCGACTACGATTTCAAACGTAATCTCGACCTCAAGACCAAGTTATGTGAACAAGCAGAGCAACTTAAGAACAACGAAAATGTGGTTGAGGCTTTCCGCGCATTACAGCAGTTGCACGAGGAATGGGCAAATATAGGTCCTGTATCGCGTGAGTTGCGCGAAGAAATATGGAACCGCTTTAAAGAGGCTTCGTCGGTTATCAACAAACGTCATCAAGAGCATTTCGAGAATATCCATCAGAGAGAGGAGGAAAATCTTCAGAATAAGTTGGATATTATTGAACAATTGCGTGCTATCGATTTCGAGCAACTCAACACGAGCAAAAAATGGGATGAGGCGACACAGACTGTTACCGAACTGCAGGCTAAGTGGCGTTCAATCGGTTTTGCTCCCAAAAAACATAATCAGGTTATCTACGACGAATATCGTGCTTTGTGCGACGAATTCTATTCAAAGAAAACAGCCTTCTATCGTGAGTTGAAAGATGTGCTCGGCGATAATCTTCAGAAGAAACGCTCTCTTCTTGAACGTGCAGAGGCACTTAAAGATAGCGAGGAGTGGCAGAAGGCTACCGACGAGTTTGTTCGTCTGCAACAAGAATGGAAAAAGGTAGGACCTGTTGCCCGCAAGTATTCAGATGATATATGGAAACGTTTCCAGACAGCCTGCGACTCGTTCTTCGAGCGTAAAAAGGCGCAGGGGCAGTCGCAACGCGACATAGAGAAACATAATCTCGAACTCAAACGCGATATAATAAAGCAAATCGACGAACTCGAAGTGGGTGAGCGTCAGCCGACTCTCGAAAAATTATACGATCTGATGGGTCAGTTTGCGGCAGTGGGTCATGTGCCTTTCCGTGATAAGGAAAAGATATATCGCCAATATCGTACTGCAACCGATAAGGTGTTCGATGCTTTGCACGTTCAGGCTTCTGAACGCCGGCTTGACGCCTTTGTTAAGGACGTTGAAGGGAAGAGCGAGAACCAACTGCTTTCGGAACGTAACCGTTTAGTTCGCCAATACGAAAACTTGCAGCAAGAAATACAGACAGCCGAAAATAATATTCTGTTCTTCACTTCCAAGTCAGGCAAGGGAAATCAGTTGGTTGATAGTATGCAAAAGAAAATCGATGATTTGCGCCGTCAGTTGTCAACTATAGAAGGCAAAGTAAATGTGATAGACAAGCGGTTGGCAGAGTCAGAAGAGTAATCAGGTAAGCAAAGAGACCCCTTATTATGGCAGAATTGATTAGATATTCAGCAGTAGAGTTGCGCCAATTAGAGCACGTGGTACTAAGTGATGTAAACCTCAGTGTGAACAATGGTGAACTTGTATATCTGCTTGGTCGGGTGGGTAGCGGCAAATCAACTTTAATGAAAAGTTTTTATGCTGAAGTGCCTATTTTTTCCGGTTCTGCTCAGGT
Source organism: Paludibacteraceae bacterium (assembly GCA_017450605.1). GTDB lineage: Bacteria > Bacteroidota > Bacteroidia > Bacteroidales > Paludibacteraceae > Colicola. The sequence continues at coordinate 10,776 of JAFSTG010000098.1, forward strand.
GTTGGGCTACGAAATGTGCAAAATCAAACGTCGTGAAATACCTTATCTTCGTCGCCAACTTGGTATAGTTTTTCAAGATTTTCAGCTGCTTACCGATCGAACAGTGGAGGATAATCTCATGTTTGTGCTTCGTGCCACCGGTTGGTCAGATAAGCGACTGATGAAGACGCATGTTCAGGAAGTGCTCAGTCAGGTAGGTATGGCTCAGAAAAACTATAAGATGCCTCATCAGTTGTCGGGTGGCGAGCAGCAGCGAGTGGTTATTGCTCGTGCGCTACTTAATTCTCCGCAACTGATTCTTGCTGACGAACCTACAGGAAACCTCGATGCCGAGACAGGTGCAGAGATAATGGAACTGCTCATGCAAATATGTAAGGCAGGAACGACAGTTATCATTTCTACGCATAACATGAATTGGGTGGAGCAGTATAAAGGTCGCAATCTCTACTTTAAAGACGGACACGTGAAAGAAGGTGAAAGGTGAAAGATGAAAGGTAGAATAATGTAGGAACGAGGCTTTGACTTTTCTCATGTAGGCAGAGTTTTGAAATAAGTTTTAAGATTTTTTTAATTATTTTTGTTAGTGTAGTACAACTTAAGAAAATTTATAGTAATTTTGTGCCGATTTTTTCAGCGACTATTATTTTTATTCGTTTAACATATAAACATTTTTTATTATGAAGAAGATTTTTATGGTACTCGCAGTAGCTGCTGCAATGGTAGCTTGCGGTTCGAAGACTGAAAAACAAGAGGCTCAAGAAGAACCTCAGGCAACAGAGTGCTGCCAACAAGCAGAAGAGCAAAAACAAGAAACTGCAGTTGAAGAGGAGCAAACCGTTAAGGAGTGCGCTGAGGCTGCTGCAGAGGATGTAGCAAAAGAGGCTATTGGCGTAGCTGCTGAGAAAGCTAAAGAAGCATTGAAGAAATAATTATGCTTTCAGAAGACAAGAGTCCATCCGTCAGTGCGGGTGGACTCTTATTTTTTCTTTTTCGATTAGGTTGATTCTTCTTTTTCTGATTATAGTAAAAAAAATTATGAATCTGTGCATCGACCAAGGTAACTCACGTATTAAGGTGGCGCTTTTTCGTACCGACGGCGGTTTGATAAAGCGATTTGTGTATAAGACATTTGCTTTTTTCGATTTGGAGAGGCTTTTCTCCTTATATCCTATCGACAACAGTATCATCTCGTCGGTTGGAACAATGGAGCCGGCAATTGTTAATTTCCTTGCTCGCAAAAGTAAACATTTTGTATTATTCGATCATCACACGCCTTTGCCGATAGTCAATCTGTATGATACTCCGCATAGTTTGGGGCAGGATAGGTTGGCTGCAGCAGTGGGTGCAAATAGCATATTACCCGGCGAAAATCTGCTGATAATAGATGCCGGTTCAGCCATAACCTACGATTACGTGGATAGTAAAGGACAGTATCATGGCGGTAATATCGCTCCGGGAATAAAAATGCGTCTGACGGTGTTGAAACAGATGACCAAACGTCTGCCACTGATTGATGTTGACGAAAACCAACTTATCCCTTTGTTTGGAAAAAACACCAAGGATGCGATAGCTGCCGGTGTTATTCGTGGGGTAACATTCGAAGTAAAGGGTTATATGCGGGCGTTGTCGGAGCAAGTGGGCACGTATTCGGCAGTGTTAACCGGCGGAAGTGCTCCGTATATTCTAAATAATATCCAGCAACCGCTGAGATACGAAAAACATTTGGTTCTCAGTGGACTGAACACTATTTTAGAATACAACATTAAGCAAACTCCCTAAGCATGCGAGTGCAAGAGGTAGTGCCAATAAATATTTTTCTATTTTATTTATGCCAATTGTTTTTATGATTGGCATTTTTTTTGTACCTTTGTCGGCAAATGCGGAAAAAATTAACCCTACTTATATTGATATCGTTCGTGGCGTTGGCAGGTGTTGCTCAAAATAACACCTCTTCGCCTTATTCGCGATTTGGTTATGGCGAACTTAACGATAATGTTCCGGGTGCATATCGTGCAATGGGTGGTGTAGGTCTTGCTATGCGTAATAGTCGCGTTATAAGTCTTGCCAACCCTGCTTCTATATCGTCGTGTGATTCTCTTACTTTCATGCTCGACTTGGCAGCAAGTGGAATGTGGGAAAACTATAAGGACGCAACCGGACGGCGCAATAAGGCGAACGGCAACTTAGAGTATCTGAATTTGCAGTTCCCGATATGGAGCCCGTATATAGCATTTGCACTTGGCGTGTCGCCGTATTCGGTTGTGGGCTACGACTTCCAGATGTCCGACTCTATCAATTCCTCGCGCCATTATCAAACCTCTTATTACGGGGAGGGTGGTATAACTCAGGTATATGGCGGCTTGGGCGTGAATCTGTTCAAATGGGTGGCTTTAGGCGTGAACCTATATTATATGTTTGGCGATGTGACTAACGCCCGTGCCTTGACATTTACTGAAGCCGATTATCGTTCAGTGGTAGAAATCACCAACCTGCATGTCTCCGACATTAGGCTTCGCTATGGATTACAGTTATTCCACACATTCGGTAAGCATTCAGTCTCGCTGGGTGGTATTTTCGAAAAGAAATCAGACCTTAATTGCTATTATACAATCATCGAGTCAACAAGTCTTGACACGATACCTATAATTGAAGGTTTCGACCTTCCTATGGTATATGGCGGAGGTGTGGCATATAGTTTCGACAACCGTCTTTCAGTATCTGCCGAAGTGATGTTTACCGATTGGCAACGTGTGCGTTATAAGGGTGAAACCAATATGTTGCGCTCGCGTATGAAGATAAGTGCCGGTGCAGAATACCGTCATCAGATGGGAAGCAGAAAATATGTTGAGAACATGCCTTTCCGTGTAGGCTTTTCGCTTTCCGACTCGTATCTTCCGGGTGTGGCAACTAAGGATTATTCGGTGTCGATAGGAGTGGGTTTCCCATTGCATAATGTGGCAACGGTAATCAATACTTCTCTCGAGTATAACCACCGTGGCAGTTCAGCAACCTTACAAGATAACTCTCTTAAACTAACTATAAGCGCTTCGATATCAGAAACATGGTTCTTTAAGCGCCGCTTGTAAAAAAGTTTTGGCACACTTATTGCAGTTTTCGAGGGTAAGAACATAAGTATTAAAATTTAAATGGTAAATATTATGAAAGCAAGAATTCTACTGATTTTAGCATTATGTGCTGCCTTGCCTTCATTCGCATGCGCGAAAGACAAGAAGAAAAAAGACAAGAAAAAAGTTGAAACCGAGCAAGTACAGCCTGTTGTAGAAGCAGAACCTGAAGTACCTGTTATTACCGACGAGTGTTTGATGAATGTATCGTTGTTCAACGAGTCGGTTAAAAACAACCAGTTCGCCGATGCTCTCGAGCCCTGGACAAAAGTATATAACGAGTGTCCGAATGCCAACCGTGCAATCTATAACTCGGGTCAGAAGATAATAAAATGGCAGATATCGAATGCTCAGACTGAGGAAGAGAAAGCCGCTCTGAAAAACAAGTTGATGAAACTTTACGACGACCGTATTAAATGGTTTGGCGACGATCCTAAATATCCGAAAGCATATATCTTAGGTCTTAAGGCTTTGGACTATGTAGAGTATTTTACTGAAGATCCGGTAAAAGAGCCTGCTTACCCTTGGATTAAGGAGTCGGTAACCACTCTTGGCTCGAAGTCGCAAATTCCTATGATTAACCTTTTGGCAGAGGTAAGTTATCTGCTCTATAAGAGTAATCCTGAAAAATACGACGAGCAGTATGTGGAGGACTATCAGTTGGCAACCGATTATCTAACAGAGATTTCGAAGGACAAGACCAACAAGAATGCAGTAGCTGCAAAGCAGTATAAAGACCGCTTAGACCTTATCTTTGCTCAGTCGGGTGCTGCTGATTGCAATAAGTTAGACGAGCTTTATGCTCAGATAGTAACCGATAATATAGGCGACCTTGATGCGCTTGGCAAAGTTATAACGCTCTATAAGCGTTTAGGATGTACCGAGTCGGATGTATATTTTGCTGCTGCCGAGGCTGCACATAAGCTTCAGCCCACTGAGAGTTCAGCTGTAGGTTGCGCAAGGATGTGTCTCAAGAAAAAAGACTACGATGGTGCTATCGAGTATTACGAGCAAGCAGTTAAACTTGCCGACGACGATTATGACAAGGCTGACTACTTATATAATATAGCTCTTATCTATTCTGTTAACAACTCGTCGTACAGCAAAGCTCGCGAGTATGCTCGTCAGGCTCTTAAGTTCAACGATGGTATGGGTAAGTGCTATATACTTATCGGTCGCCTCTACGCTTCGTCGAAGCCATACGGCAACGATGCTAAAGGCAAGATTCTCAATAAGACCGTTTATTGGGTGGCTGTAGATAAGTTCCAAGCAGCCAAGCAAATCGACCCGACAATAACAGAGGAGGCAAACAAATTGATAAGCACCTATTCGCGGTATTTCCCTACCAAAGAAGAGCGTTTCGATTTGCCTGGTGAGTTCGGTTCCGGAACATTCACCGTTGGCGGTTGGATAGGTGAGACTACTCGTGTGAGATAATGTTTAGAAAAAGCTCATACATGTTTTCAAAAATGAGCATCATCTTCGCGGTGATGCTCACTTGTTTATATTCGTGCCATAATAAAACTAAGGTGGAGAAGGTCGATGCTGTGGTTGACCGTGCCTCTATTCCTGCATTAAGTGCTGATACTGTGGTTACTCTGATATCCGATTCGGGAGTGGTTAGATACCGTATAAAAACACCCAAGTGGGAAATCTATGACAAGGCAAATCCTGCCTATTGGGAGTTTGTGGATGGCGTTTACCTCGATAAGTTCAATCTCGATTTAAAAGTTCAGGCATCACTCGAAGCTGATTATGCCAAGTATAATGAACCCGAACAGATATGGTATTTGCGCGGTAACGTCAAAGCACTGAATTTAGAGGGCGAATATTTCGAATCGCCTGAGCTGTACTGGAATCAGAAAACCGAGCGTGTGTATTCCGATTCGGCAATAAAAATCACACGCGAGACGTCGATAATAACCGGTATAGGATTCGAATCGAATCAGGAAATGACAAAATATACAATCCGTCAACCGCAAGGTGTATTCCCTATTGACGATAACTAAAAGGCAAAAAATAATTCTGGATTATGAAACTACTTGAAAATAAAACAGCGATAATCACCGGTGCTGCCCGCGGTATAGGTCGTGCTATAGCCGAGCGTTTCGCCTCCGAAGGATGCAATATCGCTTTTACCGATTTGCAGATTGATGATGTTGCACTTGCAACTGTTAAAGAATTAACGGCTCATGGTGTAAAAGTGAAGGCATATATGGGTGATGCTTCCAACTTTGAGCAAACACACACAATCGTTGAGCAAGTGTTGGCTGATTTCGGTCGAGTTGACATATTGGTCAACAATGCCGGTATAGCGCGCGACGGGTTGTTGCTTCGAATGACCGAACAGCAGTGGGATAGTGTAGTTACGGTGAATCTGAAATCGGCATTCAATTTCATTCATGCTCTCACGCCGTCGATGATGCGTCAGCGTTCCGGCAGTATCATCTCGCTATCATCAGTAGTGGGAATAGGAGGGAATGCCGGGCAAGCCAATTATGCTGCATCGAAGGCAGGAATAATAGGACTCACTAAGTCGGTGGCAAAAGAATTAGGTGTACGAGGTATTCGCGCTAATGCTATAGCCCCCGGATTTATAGATACAGAAATGACGCGTAACCTGCCTGAGAATGTAAGAAACGAAGTTCTGCGTGGCATTGCATTGCGCCGTGCAGGAACGGTCGAGGAAGTGGCTAATGTGGCATTGTTCTTGGCAAGCGACCTCTCGTCGTATGTTACCGCGCAGGTTATCCAATGTTGCGGTGGAATGGGGTAGGGCTGCCGCTGGCACCTTGAACAAAGAAAAAGAACTCTCGCAATCTGATGCAAGCATCATTGCTCAAGTTCTTTTTCTTTGCGGAGAAAGGGGGATTCGAACCCCCGGTA
>JAFSTG010000099.1 GCA_017450605.1 Paludibacteraceae bacterium
ATCTCCAGTGCGCTATATCCATATCTTGCCTGAGTTGGTCGATTCCGAGAATACGTGCGCAGGTCAGCACCGAGGTCATGCTTGTGCCGAGTACACCATGCAGATTGAGGTTCTGCCCTGTCAGCAACAACGACTGCAATGGTGTCATTGGCGATAGTATTGTTGTATCGAGCGAAGCATAATCTTTGGCTATCCCGTATGCCGAGCCTTTGCTTGCCGACGTATAATAGTTGTAGGTGATAGGAGTAGAAGAATAAGCACGGTCGATAGCAGAACTGAGAAGAGGCAGTCGGTCTGCCACATGTGCGAGGCACTCTTCTATCTTCTGCTTTTTAAAATTGACATAGCTGTCGCCTCGTTTACCTTTAGTTGTATCTGCCCATTGCTCAACCTGTTGCCAGCGCATAGGTGTAAGCAGGTCGAGTGCCAGACAATCGCAGTTGTTGCTGCTGTCGGTTGGTTGCTGGTAGAAACTTACGAGTACGCCTTCTACCTGCTCGGTGTGAAGATGCCAGGGGTCGGCATTCTCGGAATAGACATATATATTCCTATTCAGATAAGGAACAGTCTCGGGCTTCAGACTCAGTTGAGCGGTGAACATTCCAAAGGTATTTTCGAGAGCGTTTATCCGGCGCCGATAGATATGCCGCATCGACGTATTTTCGTCGAGCAGTTGCATCAGCGACTGTGGATGAAGCGAAGCAATAACCACATCGGCGCAGATATACTCGCCGGTACCTATTGTTACGCCTACCACCTTGCCGTCTTTTTCGTGCAAACGGCTCACTTGTGCCTTAGTGCGCACCTCACCGCCCATCTCGCGTATTGAGGCGGCTAAATGCTCGGCTATCATCTGTCCGCCACCGCGCAGACGCCAAGCGCTCTCAATATAACTGTTATTTATCTGCGAGAATACATAAAGCGGCAACTTCTCTGTCAGTTCCATCTTAAGCGAAGTGCCCGACAGAACTTTTCTGAGCAGTGGATTGGATATAGTTGAGTTAAGATAACTATAAGCCGAAATCGAAAACAGCTTGTCGGCAAAGCGCGGTGCACCCTCCGGCAAAAGGAAGGGTTCGGTAATATGTTCGCCAGTTTGGCGGAGCAACTCGGCATATTGAGCGAGTTGTTGCCGCTCGTGCGGAAAAAACTCTGCAAGACGTTCAACAAAGCGCTTATGTCCGGTTGCGAACGGATAACTCTGCTCGCCTATTACCACCTCGTCGAAGCAATCTTCGTCTAACTGAACCCATGGCAAGTCGAGCAAGTTGAAATACTTAAACAGTCCGTGCAGACTCTCACCTTCGCGTAAACCGCCTACATAATGAAAACCGGTGTCGAACACACCCTGTCCGCGACGAAACGATTGCAGACAACCTCCAAGACGTACATCCTGCTCAAGAACAGTAACTCTAAGACCGTTCTTTGCAAGAATATATCCACACTGCAAACCTCCTAATCCTCCGCCTATTATGACAACATGGCTTGCATTCTTGTATAAGTTGTAGCCTGCTTGCATACACTTGCATCTATTGTAATTTCGTTATCGTTGGAAGAGAGCAACCGTATGTTAACTTGCAACACATCGGTGTCGGATGGCAGAAGCAAAGCGCTGAATTTGCACTTTGTAATGGATGTTATCCTTAGCGGCCGGCCTATAGCCTGTTCGCTCAGTTCGCGTACCATCTCTATCAGACAGACGCCGGGAGCTATGGGCTGCTCGGGAAAATGCCCTCTGTAGATATGGCATGAGACAGGCAAAACCACTTCGAAATGCCACTCGTTATCTTCATGAGCGGAACTGAGCACTTTGTAGAAATTATCAATAAGCATACTTTTATTCGGTCATAAAGATTTTTATTTGACATTCAGCCACTACTGTTTTTTCAGTGTTGGGAGCCTCACATTCCACTTTTGCCGACATTAGCGTTACCATACCTGCCTGAGCCACCACTTGCAAGCGGGTTGTAAGCCGACTACCAACACAAGGCAATCCGGCAATGCGCATTTGCTTTATCTCGCCTATATAACCTAAGCGAGGAGGCAGACCCTTAGAGAACGCGTCGTAGCCCGAAAATGCAGCCGCCGACTGCGCTATATGCTCTATCAGTCCCGCTTCGCGCAAACAACCATTTTCCACGAATATGTTGTCGGCTGCTATGGTAAGTCCGGTAACGGCATTATCGGTGCCAACACTCCACAAAGCATCCACCATAACTATCGGCGGACGCTGTGGAATAAGATCGTATAGTGCTTCACCTGTAAGCATTTACACGCGCTGAGCAAGATAATCGTATAAATCGGCGAAAGTAGGAACCTTAACGAGGTCGGCTGACGGTATCTTAACACTAAATTCATTGTCGATAAGCACTACCATATCAACCAGACTCAGACTATCTAATTGAAGGGTGTTCTTAATGTTAGCATCAGGAGTGATAATTGATTCCTCTACTTCAAATTCTTCTGCTAATACATGATTTACTTTAGCGATGATTTCTGATTTTTCCATTTTTCTTAAGTTTAATATGAATATTATTGTTTATAAGTTTCTTACAATTAAAGTTGCATTAGTGCCGCCAAAGCCGAACGAATTCGACAGGAATGTGTCGAAATGTTTCGATATTCGTTTGTTTGGAATCAGTAGTTTGGCACTATCCTCATCGGGATTTTCGAAGTTTAGGTTAGCTGCGATAAAGTCGTTCTTCATCATCAGCATCGAGTAGATAACCTCGCTTGCTCCTGCCATCCACATCTCGTGTCCGGTTTGCGACTTAGTGGAGGTAACCTCGGTTTTCTGGTCGCCAAACACATTATATATGGCCTTTGCCTCGTTTGTATCGCCCACATGAGTGGAAGTGGCATGAGCATTGATATAACCTATATCGCGAATATCTATTCCTGCACGTTCGATAGCCATACGCAGCGACTTGCTCGGACCTTCAACATTAGGCGACGAAATATGCTCGCCATTAGCCGAAAAACCATAGCCAAGAACCTCTGCAATGATAGGGGCGCCACGACGAACAGCATGTTCATACTCCTCGATTATAACAGTGGCAGCACCGCCTCCCGGTACTAAGCCGTCGCGGTCGCGGTCGAACGGACGAGAAGCCTTCTGAGGCTCGTCTTCACGAATAGAGAATGCCGAAATACCGTCGAAACTACCAATCGAGAACGGATTGACTTCTTGTGCTCCGCCACATACTATCAGGTCCTGCAAACCCGTTTGAATGAGCAGTGCACCAAGTCCGATAGCATGAGCACCACTGGCACATGCACCACTGACGGTGAGATTGATACCACGAAGGTGGAAAATTGTGCCAAGGTTCATTGTAACGGTCGAGTTCATCGACTGGAAGATAGCTCCCGAACCGCAGAGCGTGGTATCTTTCTTCTCGCGTATGGTGTCAACGGCACGAACGGTAGGATCGGCTGACGAGTCGTTGCCATATAGCAAACCGACATCGTAACGGTCGAGATAATCTTGGTCAATACGGGCATTTGCCAACGCCTCGACTGTTGCACAATATGCATACTTAGCCTGCTCGGGCATGTAAGCGCGTTGAGAGCGACTGAGTTGCTGTTTCAAATCAGGAATATCTAATTTAGCCGTCAGTCCGGAGCGGAAGCCCATCTCTTTACGAACGGGGTCTAACACTATACCCGACTTGCCATCGTAGAGCGACTGACGTACTTCGTCAAGCGATTTGCCAAGGCACGAGTAGATACCCATGCCAGTAATTACTACTCTTTTCATTTTTTGTTTAGGTTCAAGACAACTTTAGAGTGTTAAAATGATATATAATGTTGTGTATTACAATAAATTATAGCGATTAAAAAATGTTGCAGATTTCATCAAGACAACTTTAGCTGTATCTTTGTATCGATAACTAATTGATACAAA
>JAFSTG010000100.1 GCA_017450605.1 Paludibacteraceae bacterium
ACCTCAACCTCAACCACAGCCTCAACCTCAGCCTCAACCTCAACCTCAACCCGAAACACAATCGGCTCCGGAGAAATCGTCCGAAAGAATAGTTGTTGATACCGGCTCATATACCAAAGATAACATTGTAAAGAAAGAGCGGAATGTAATATTGACAGCCTTATTGTGGTTGCTACTCGCTATTAGCGGTGCATTGGCTATTTTTTGCTTTACTAACAGCGATTTGAGCTTATTTATTTTTGCTGACAATGCACACCAGCAACTATATTTCTATACCGTTAATCAATACTCTGATTATTATCCTATGGCACTTATAGCTATAGGGGCAATGTGGACATTCAACGTCATCGCAATAGCGATGCTGTTAAAATGGAAAAAAGCCGGATATTGGATTGTGGTAGCGAGTTCTGTCGTTCAAGTTATTATATTATGGTATTTATCAACTCTCGGAGGTGAAAACACACCTGAGTTGTATATGTCAATTGTGATTGTTGTTTTATTACCATTGTTGCTGCGTGGCATGCTTGCCATCAAAAAGAACGGCATTAGTTGTTGGAGCCAGTTAGATTAGCCACTTATCCGATACCAAATTGTTCAAATTAAAAGTTTTATACAATTAGTCCCATACAAAAAACACTCTATTAGATATGGATTCTACTATTAAGAAAACAGTGTCAGGCTCGTTAGGAGCGGGTGTTAATTTCTTATTCGGCAATTCGAGTTCCTATTATATACTCGAGCATAAAGTCTCGTCGCGATATCATCAGCAAGGCGAGTCGCAAAAAATTATTGTTGACAACATTCAAATAGGTCGTGCTGAAGATTGCGAGGTGCGTTTCGACGAAAGTTTCCGCACTGTCAGTCGCCATCATGCAGGTATTGTACGCGATGGCAATCAGTGGAAACTCATTCACCTCTCAGAGAAGAACAGCACGCTTCTCAATGGGGTGAAAGTGCAAGACGAGTGGTACTTGCAAAATGGCGACGAGATTCAACTCTCTATCAATGGTCCGAAATTAGGATTTATAATTCCATCTCCAGCAACCACCAAGACCTTAGGACTTACAGCTCGCATGAATTTATTTCGGGAACAAGCACTCAAACCATATCGCACTGCCATAGTTATATTCTCTGTTTTACTCTTACTCATTATTGGAGGTGCCGTAGCCTACGGAGTGGTGATGAATGATAAGAACCAACGGCAGGAACAAGAAATTGAAGAAGAAATAGCAAAAAGAGATTCAATAATCAGTAATCTACAGAAAGAGACCGAACAACAGCGTTATTTGATTGAAGAACAAATTGATGCTTTAAAAGAGCAAAAGAAACAATTAGATAAAGAAAGAGCAAATACTAAATCCGCTGAAGATAAGGCGAAAGATGCGATACAGAAATCAGAAGACATTCAAAAACAAATAGACGCTCTCGTAGATAAGCTTAACGAATTGCAAGCGGAACCACAACCGAAAGACGCACAAAATAATAGTAAAATTAAAATTGGAGACGTTATAAAAGTAGATGGAAAGGATTATATTGTTGCCAATGTAAATGACTCAGGCGAGCACGGATTCGCAATTTACGATGCAGGTGTCGGCGCATTACCCTACTCTTATATAGAAAATAAAAAAATCCCTTCTATTGATGAATTTATGATTGTTTTTAAGAACAAGTCATCTCTAAAGTATTTTAGTGGTAGCTATTGGAGTTCTAAAGTAAGAACCATGAGTTATTTTAATGGTTCAAATTTTGAAACGATGTATGTAGCTCAAACTGTCAATTTAGAAAATGGTGATATTTCCGAAGCAAATATTACCCGCAATTACGGTATCTTACTAATTCACAGGTTCTAACCAAATTATTATAGTACATTTATATTTATATTTATATTTTATATGTCAGTAAAGGTTCGTATTTCTGCCCGCTGTGAGGCAGCAGGCAGACCCAACAACGAAGATAATTACTTAGTTTGTGAAGACCTTGCAGCAAACAAATGGGGGTTCCAAAGCGACAAGGTATTAGAATTAGGTGCCAAAGGCACTCTGCTATTAGTTTGCGATGGCATGGGCGGAATGAATGCAGGCGAGGTAGCAAGTGCCATTGCTACTGAAACTATAAAGCAATGGTTTGCCACAGATCGGCTTACCGATGCAGTGTTAGCAGACGATATTAGTCGCTGCGACTACATACGCCGAGCAATACAAGCCGCTGACACAGCAATTAAGACCGAAGGTCAGCGTGATGCCGCTAAACGCGGTATGGGGAGTACCGCCGTTATGGTATGGCTGTTAGATTGCAAAGCCTATGTAGGTTGGTGTGGCGATAGCCGTGCATATAAGTTCAATTCACAGATAGGTCTTGAGCAAATGAGTCACGACCATTCTTACGTTCAAGAATTGGTTGACAAAGGTCAGTTATCGGCAGAGTTAGCATTCGATCATCCAAATAACAATATCATAACCCGTAGTCTTGGCGACCCTCGTGGCTTAGCGCAACCCGACACTGCCGTGTTCGCTCTCAGCGAAAACGATATCGTGCTGCTTTGCAGCGATGGTCTCTGCGGTGTATTGCGCGACAACGAGATAGAAAGCATCATTCGGCTCAACACCACTTCAATGGAAATGCTTCGCGATACACTTTGGGAAGTATCGCGCCCCAAATGGCACGATAATGTAACTATCGTTTTAGCACAAGTTGTAGGAGGACAGCAATCGGTTTTTAATAATCCGCAAGGTTATGTTGAGGCATCGACAAATAACAAAGATGAACAACAGGCAAATAACAAAGATGACAAACAACAGGCAAATAACCCGCAGCAAAATGCAAATGCGCAAACTACAAAAAGGAACTCCTTAACTCTTGCAGGAATAAGAATCCCACCCGTGATATTCTATACTATATGTTTATTGCTCATCGCTATTCTCGCTGCGGCTGCTGTGCTTCTTCTGAAAGATTGGAATCGAAATGACAATCACGGCAACAAAAAACCGAACACGGAGGTAACTCAAGAACATCAGAATGATGCCGCCCAACCTCAATCTTCCACAATAGATATAGATAAACAAATAAAAAATACAGAATTCAGCGATTCAACCTCATTAGAGCAACATATAGATTCTATTTTTGACTGGATTGATCAAAATAATGATAATTTAGCATCTAAAAAAGAGGGTATTAATAATCACCTCACTGATATAGGGAATAAATATGGTGATAACGTTGGGGGTGCGGATGAATATTTTATAAAAGACGACTTAAAACATAAATTTGATTCACTTGTAAATCGTGTAAAGAAATGAAAAAAATATTAGTTATATTAATAAGCATAGCACTGCCATTGACTGTATTTGCCGATTTTAGGCAAGAATATCAAAAAGGGCAGGAGAATTATAAGAAGGGTAAATACGAGAAGGCTCGTGATAATTTCATGAATGTACTTCAAGAGAAAGGCGTATATGCCAATGTGGTAGAATATTTACGGTTATGTAATGAGAAAATCTCTAATAAATCTCAAAAGGAGATATCCAAACTCGAAATAAAAGTTTCTAATTTAGAGAGTACTCAGAAAATACATGAAAGAAAAATTATTTCTCTTCGCGATAGTATTAAGAACCTAAAAGACACTATAACTGAAGGTTTTTTAATACGCAATAATTTATTAAGGAATATTGAATCTCTCAACAAACAATTGACCGACACCATAAATGCATTAAAAAGCGCAAAAAGCAAAATTGATGAATTGAATGTAAAAATCTCACAAATGAAAGAAGCATTAGAAGAACAACCAAAAAATAATAAACAGGGCAAGAAAGGTAAAAAAACAGATGAAGAAAAATCAGAAAAGGATAGTAACACCAATAAAAACAGTAATTACGATTCTGAGCAAAAAGATGAGCAGGTGCAACCGACAGATTCAACCCAAATCAACTCTCAAGGCAATCCAACTATCGATGGCGGAGGCACAAGTGTCGACACCCGCAGATCCAAATAACTAACACTTACAAACATTCATTTTAATCATGCAACTTAGCGAAAACACATTATTTGCTGATAGATATCAGTTTGAACGGCTACTCGGAAGAGGAGGTTTTTCGGAAGTGTGGCTTGCCACCGACCAACTCACGCAACTGCAAGTAGCAGTTAAAGTATATGCACCCGGACAAGGTATGGACCAAGACGGACTCAAAGAGTTCAGCAAAGAACTATCGAATGTATATAACCTTAACCATACCAACCTCATCAAGCCACAGCATGTCGATGCGTGGCAAAATATGCCATATCTCATAATGTCGTTTTGCAAGCAGGGCTCGTGCACCTCGAAAACCGGCAAAATGGAAGAAGAGCAGATATGGAGACTCATTCACGATGTCGCTGCCGGACTTGCCTACCTACATGCACAAGATATCATTCATCAGGACATCAAACCCGACAACATTCTCATCGACAACGATGGACATTATGTGATTACCGATTTCGGAATCAGCGTTCAAACTCGTTCAACTCTTCGTAAGAGTATGAATATCGCCAATGCAAGCGGCACCACCGCATATATGGCACCCGAGCGCTTTTCGGCAGAACCTACACCTGTAAAGGCAAGTGATATATGGTCGCTCGGAGCTACCGTATATGAACTGCTTACCGGCAAGGCACCATTCGGAGAAATTGGCGGAGGATTGCAGAAAAGCGGTGCCGACCTACCAACAATTCACACACAGATATCTCCGGCTCTTAGACAAACCATTGCACTAATGCTCGCTCCCGAACCTTGGGATAGACCAACTGCCGCGGTGCTTACCGATTGGGCAGATAATCCTGCTGCTATCAAGTTTGCTATTAAGAATGTGAAAATGATAGGCTCGATGGCAAGTAATTCGTTCCTTAAAATATCACCGCAAACATTCGATACCGACCCTACAGGCGGAGAACAAAAGGTATATATTAAGACTGAAGATAAGTGGACTTTTACCACCGACGATAAATGGATAAATGTAGAGCGAATAGGAGATACCGCACTCTGCATTAAGTATGGTGCCAACGAGACAGGAGAAAACCGCTCGGCTTCTATCAATGTTATATCAGGTGCTCGTGCAGCAGTAATTAGTCTCGACCAAAAGAGTCTGCCCAAACGCAACAAGAAACCACTTTATATTTCGCTTATCGTAGCAGGAGTGCTTGCATTTGTTATTGGAGTGGCACTATATAATCATTACGGCATACAAGTGCCCAAACGAGTAGAGAGGCTTACAGCACTCTACATTGAAAAAGCCACAGGTTGCAAGCGCTTTATTGCCTCAATGAGTTACAAAGACGAAGCAATGAAACTGCAGGGGCCGGTTCGAGCAATAGCAGAGGTAGAGGACTTGGAGAAAGCACCACTATTTGCTAAAACTAAACTTGCAGCACAATCGCAACCGTTGCAAGCAGCATATTTAGACTCATGTCGTTCTGTCAGCCAAAAACTATTGCAAGAAATAAATATTGAGAAAAGCTATTTGCAACCCGGTGAAGAGACAGAACTGCTTAGGAACTTTATAACCAAAAGAAACAAAGTAGAGGATGTCATTTCTCAGTTCGATTCAGGCAAAACTGCTAAACAAATAAGCGAAGAAATAAAACAACAACTCGCCAAATGAAACTAAAATCGATAATATCAGTCCTAACTTTTGCTGTCATAATGCCTGTCGATGCCGACGAGTGCGACAACATCCGCCTTAAGGCACGACAGCTTTTTGAGGCTAAACAATACGAGCAAGCAAAAGCCGAATATGAGTCTTATTTGCGTAGCAGCGACTGTCCCGAGTCAGGCGAAGTAAAAAAGAATCTTGAGGAGTGCAAGCGGCAAATAGCAGCGAAAACTAAACAATCTGCAGAAAAGACCACTACACAATCTGCGTCTTTCAAACTCAGCCGCAATACCTATACTGTAGAAGCAACGGTAGATAACACTTTGCAAATCTCATTCATTTCGGCACCTGCCGAATGGCATGTAGAGAGTTTGCCATCGTGGATTGAAGAAGCAATCGGCTCGAAAGACAGATACACAATAGAATTTTATATTGATGATAACTCCGGTGCCCAAGACCGCACAGGACAAATAGTATTCAAGGCTGATGACTCTTCAGCGAAAGCAGTCTGCACAATAAAGCAAGAAGGAATATTCATACCTTTCAGCGTTAGCAACGACTATATTGAGTTTACCGACAAAAAAGATGCTCGCACATTACATATTACATCCGATTACGCATGGCGAGTAGTTTCTTACCCTGATTGGCTGAGTGTTATGAGCAAGAATAACGACCTCTCTGTTCTATGTTCTCAAAACAACACAGAGTCGGCAAGAGAAGACGAGATAATAATAGAAAACTCGTTTGGCAAACGACTTACCATCGTTGTTGCACAAGATAAAAGCAACGAGTTCATATATGCTACTCCTGATGCTGTTAACGATGATAATGGGGCTGGAGGCACAGCCACCGTTACAATTAAAGCAAGCAGAAACTGGCAGATAGATAGCACCCCCAATTGGTGTACTACTCAGCAGGATGGCAACAAACTTAAGATTACGATGCAGCGCAATAAAACCGGCTATCGCAGAGAAGGAGATGTAAAAATTTCCATTTTCGTTCCTGACGGAACTCAGACGATGTCGTGGCCGCCAATAGAAGGAGGCGATTATAAAACTGCTATCATACACCTCAGGCAAGCACCAAGTCAGCAGTATGTAGAACTTTCAGTTTCGTCAATTAACGAACCAACTGGTAAGGGTGGCACTTCTACTATCAGTGTTGACACAAGCGAACCTACATGGGAGATTGTTGATATGCCTGCTTGGTGCGAACTAACTGCTAAAACTTACAACTCATTCACCATTCATCTGCTCAATAATAATGGTGGTAATGCACGAGAAGCGCAACTTCGAGTAAAAGCCGGCACAGTTGTCAGAACACTTACGCTTAAACAGGCTGCACGCGAAAATTTTGTTACGGTTAGTGCCAACCTCGTCAACTCTTCAAAAAACGGAGGAAATATTACCATACGTGTGGAGAGTAGCGGCACATGGCGAGTTGTCAACCTACCCGACTGGTGCCATATAACGAGTCAAGACAACAACTCGTTCACACTGAAAGTAGATTATAACGATGGGGCAGCACGCTCTGCCACAATAGCTGTATCTTCAGCAGGCACCAGAGAACAAATAAAAATCAATCAAGATTAGGCAAATATGAAAAAATTAACAGTTGGCACAAGTAGTGACTGCGACATAGTTGTTAAGGGTCAGTATGTCTCGCGGCATCATTGCATTCTCACAATAGATCGAAATGTTATCTCAATAGAAGACAACAATAGCACTAACGGCACATACGTTGATGGACATAAAATACACCATCGAACTACTCTTAAGAGAAATTCGAAAGTTATGTTAGGTCCAAAATATAAATTTGACTTTTCTGAATATGTATTCCAAACCTTACTTTATACAGGTGAAGACGAAACTTTACTTGCTTTTAACGAATCTATAGACTATAATACACTTAGAACCAAGCGGGGTGGTAGTGCTCGTCCGGTGGTAGATATACCTTCGAAAATAGAGATCAACGAAAACCATGCCGAAATATATAAAAATGGAGAAAATGGAGCAGATTGGAAAGTGCCTCTCAAACGTAACATGGGTTCGAGAATAGGCGATAGCGTCGGACAAACATTAGGATGCATCATATCTGCCATTATAATAGTAGTTGTATTAGCTATAGTATTTGCCATTTCACATGCTTAGTTATTAAATATCATTATCTTATGAAAGAGATTACAATAGGTAGGAATCAGAATTGCACTATCATGCTTGAAGATGAGCACGTTAGTCGAAGACATTGTCGTTGTTTTGAAGACAATGGCGAGTACTTTATTGAAGACACCAAATCTCTCAATGGAGTAAAGGTTGACGAGGAATATATTGCAGTTAATATTCCAACACCTTTTACAGCAGAAAGCAAAATAAAAATCGGTAACAAAATTTTCACAGGCAAGGAGATTATAGATATTATTAAACAGCCCAAAGAATCGACCATTGACAAGTGCAATAAGATAGAAAAACAGTATTTGGGCATCATCGAAAGGTACAATAACAATCTCAACCTAATTAAAAATTCTCTTAAAACAGACTATCTACCCTATAGTATTTCATTTAATTCGAAAGTAGATGAGATATCCTTCTATATCGAAGAATACTCAACAAAGATGCACGAGGCGATAACTATGCTCAAACTTATCTCCCAATCGTCACGCTCAGATTCAATAACTTTTCGTGAAGATATGGATAAGTTAGCACAGTTATGCCTACAAGCAGGTGCAGAGAAGAAAACATGTTCCGAAATAAAAGAAAGAGTTTTCGATGAGTTCCACCTATTACAACAAAACATTCGACAAGAAGTTGTTTCTGCCTTTGGGCACTTTTCTGACTATTATGATAAAAAGGTTGCTCCTGATTACGAAACATGTAAGCCCCAATCTCAACTATGGGATTCAATAAATAATACACACTCTACAGCCTTTCCGTATGTGCTATATGGCTACCAAGACTTATCGTTACCAATCTTTGAAGATAATGTGCAGTTACGTTATTGGCAATTTTTGCCGTTTGTAAGTAAGAATAATCTCATAATACGTTACCGACAAAACACTTCGAAGAAAGCAGATGACATTGTGAACAACTTAGCGGGAAGATTACTTGCGTCAAGTCGGAGCCAAAATGTAGAAATATACATGTTCGACATAAAGAACCTTAATGGCACAAGTAATTATCTGAAGATGCTCAATCGAGATATCTATACCATTGGGGTACGTACTGAAGAGGTAAGAGCACATTTGTCGTTTTTAGATAGAGATGTTGAAAATACTGTGCAAAACTTGTTACAAGGACCATATTCATCCATACATGAAATCAATGCTAAAAACGACAAGCAATGGCCAATACGTGTAGTAGTGTTTAGAGACTTTCCCTACGGCATAACGCAAGATGTTGTTTATCTTTTAAATAGAATTTTAATAAATGGAATACGAGCCGGTGTTCAATTTATCTTTATGCTTAATACCGACTTAATTGAAAGTAACGAAGATTGTTCAAAAATTGAAAGATTATTACATCTAAACGACCCGTCATTTCTGCAAGCCACAGAGATAGATCTAACTAAGCCAACAGCCTATTTAAAAACGACTCAGAATTATGTTACACTTTCGGATAATATCCTATACAAAATAATAGAGAAGGTTAAAAACAGCATGATAGTTAAAGAGGACGAGATACTTCTCCTTACCGACTATATGTTACCAAGAGAGCAATGGTGGAATAGAAATAGTTCTAATAGTGCTGATATCCCATTCGGATTAGGCAGAAACAAAAAAATCAAAGAGATAAACTTCACCCAAGAAAGCGGACAAAACGCAGCGGTTGTAATTGGTATTCCAGGTTCCGGCAAATCGGTATTTTTGCACTCTCTAATTGCTAATGCTGCCATCAACTACTCTCCTCGTGAACTTCAACTATACTTGTTAGATTTTTCGGGTGTTGAATTCGATGTTTATGCTCGCCACCACCTCCCGCATGCCCGTATCATAGCACCTGAAGCCGAACGAGAGTTTGGACTGAGCGTATTGGAAGAAGTATATCAAGAAGGTAATCGTAGAATGGTTAAATGCCGCGAGAACAATGTAAATAACATTGTCGGATTACGGCAAAAAACAGAGGAAGAAGTCCCTCGTCTATTGGTAATAATCGATGAATTCCAGAAGATATTTGAAATAAACGATTACATAAGCAAACGTGCCGAAAAGATTATTGAAGTGATAATAAGAGAATATAGAAAATTCGGTATAAATCTTATTCTTGCTTCACAAGAACTACCCGGAGGACTCAAATATAATCTTATTGCTAACAGAGTAGTTTTCAAAAGTACACCGAAGGATTTCGCCACATTATTGCCCAAATGTAATGATTCCAAACTTTGGACAGGTGATTGTATCTACAATAATGCTTCAGGAGCGGACGATGCAAATCAACGTACGCGTTCATTCTATATCAACGCTTTTGGTGATTTAGAAAAATTATTAGACGATGTTCTTGAATTTGCCGACGAACATCAATCTCTTACATCATCAGTATCAACAAGAGTATTTAGAGCAAAGGAAGTTCCTTACATTAAGATGCAAGAGTCATTTATTGAAAATCATCCGGTTATCATTAGCCCGGACAACAATCCGTCAAAGGTAAAGATATATATAGGAGAAAATATTGCAATTCAACAGACAGACGTTGCCTTATCTCTTACTAAGGGTACAAACCAAAACATACTTATTATCGGAGGTTCAGAATTCTTGGATATACCTCAAAATCTAACTATATGTATGTCGTTTACACAAGCACTTGCATATAATACGGAATCGTATTTTGTATCTTTCTATGACTTCCTACCCAAA
Source organism: Paludibacteraceae bacterium (assembly GCA_017450605.1). Taxonomy (GTDB): domain Bacteria; phylum Bacteroidota; class Bacteroidia; order Bacteroidales; family Paludibacteraceae; genus Colicola. Next base: position 10,468 of record JAFSTG010000100.1, read on the forward strand.
GATTCTGTCTCTAAACTCGCATTTGAACAAATATACCCGGTTGTTGATTATTCTGCTAAAGTATCTGAAATATGTCGCACTGAAAGCGAAGTATTGGAGAGCCTCAACAATTGGAAGGAATTTATCGAAGAGCGCCGAACAAGTGGTGAAGATTTTCCCAATATATTTCTCTATTTCCTTGCCTTTGAAAAAGGAAATATGTTTAATCGCACAAGCTCTATTAAATTTTCAGAATGTTCAAAACTATTACAATACATTCTTGAAAATGGTCCACTGGTCGGAGTATTTACAATTTTACAGGTTGACAACTACGATTCATTCACTCGCCAAATAGAAAACATGAATCCGTTCAATCACCGTATATTGTTCCAGATGTCGGCAACACACTCAAATAGAGTTATATCCGACGAATCGGCAAGTCGGCTTAGTCCTGAAAGCAATGATGCTCTCAAGCATAGGGCAATATATTACAATAAAAATAACAATACAATAACAAAATTCAAACCTTATATGTTATGGCAGAAGCAATAAACGACTTAGATGAGTTCATCAAATATAGAAAAACTCTTGAAACTGTTGTAGAGAATTTAGAGAAAAACCTTCGCAAGACAGAAGAGGCTATCGAAACTGTAAAAAACGAGGGGTGGGACGATCCAAAATTCAAGGAATTTGACAAAAAATTCGCAGAAGACAAGGATGAGTTACTCGAATTCTGCAAGGCAGTTAAGCGACTCAATGACGAAGACATGGAAGAACTTCAAAAAATATTGGAGGAATATTTTGGCGTACCTATGGGCAGACCATCATGAGCGACAATAAAATACATATTCTAAACGATAATTCGTTAGTTGACCTTAATAATACACTGGAATATACGGCCGACTCATTGCTTAAAATAGAAGAAGCAGTTGATAAGTATATGACAGGTGTAATCGACACACTCAATCAACAAATGGAGATTCTTCGTAAACGTCTTGCACAAGCACAAGAAAAATTGGCAGCAGCCGAAGCAGACTTAAGTTCGTGTGAGGCATCTCAGACGTGGGACGAAGAAGATGAATGTTGGCATCCCTCATGCGACGCAGAAGCGGCTGCAGTAAGTGCAGCTGAGGAAGAAGTAAGAGAATGTCAGCAGAACGTAGATAAAGGGGAAGAAATATTAAGCAGGTGCCAAACTGAATACGATACTTATCACGAGCCGGTGTCTTTTCTTTATCCTCCGGGAGGACACTATTTAATTGACTATGCTGCCCATAATTTTACTGATGCAGCCACACAAACAATGCGCCAACTCATCGAAGCGGTCGGCAGATATAGGCAGTTCCATTTTAATGGTAGTTCCGGGCAAGAGACTGCAAACACCGATAACAACCAACCTAATGCACAAGAAGATGAGCAGAAACGAAAAAACGCACTTGAAGAAATTAAGGGCAATCAGAGTTATGTTAACCCTGATGCCAATCGCGTGATGGTATGTCCCAAATGCGGGCGACCATTATCAATGTGTTCTTGCTCAGCGAATAGAGATATGGTAATTATCAAATAAAACGTATTATGCATAATATACCGGATTTTGCACTTCAACTAACAGAAGTCAGAAATCAGTTGCAAGTTCAAACTGATATCACTGCCCAAAATTGGCAGGATAGAAAAAAGACCGAGTTCTACGAAACATTTGTAGAGCTAATGTTTGAATATATCGACAATTATATAAATGGTGGCAAGCAAATGCGGGGCATGGGAGTAAACGACCTTATGGAGTTGTTTGCAAGTTCTATGGATGAAATGGAAAAACTAACCGGTGTGCCTGCCGATGTGCAGTTTGAGTTGGCTGCACTTGGCATGCACGACGGTAATGTAAACGACGCATACGGCAATCAAATAGCAGTGGAAGACGATCCGCACGTAATTAACAGAGGAGGAGTTGTTCACGACTCACAAGGCAATAGAGACTATTGGGACTCGTGGCGTAACGGACCACGGCCGGGCGAAATGAAACCCAAAGAAATAAACGACTTATTAGAAAATAAACAATAAAACAGATTATATTATGAGTGATAGTAATATGCATGTTCGCTCTGAGAGTTTAAAAAATCTTCAGGACGATTTAATTTCCCTTTCGGGCAACCTAACTGAAATATATAATGCTATGAATGCTGACTTATCTCACATGGCGCAATATTGGGAAGATGATAAGTTTGATGAGTTCAAACAGGTACATAATCCACAAATAGAAGGAGTTGAACAAAAATCGAAAGATTATAAAGCATGGGCAAACGGACCACTTGAGGAAGAATATCAAGTAGTATTAAAATACGAAGGAAAAACATTTGGCTCAAGTGGCGGCAGCGGTGTATCCGGCGCAGGTACATCAACAAAAACAGGTGCAGCAACCGAAAGTAGTGGACAACAACAGGAAACAAAGAAAAATAAATTCCGAGCTGCAATTGATGCAATTGATAAGATGAATCAAAAAATGGCAGGAGCATCCGATAACAAGCCTATTCCTCCTAAACCTGATTCAGGATTCGAAACACCCGAGAATTACCGCAAGCAGCAACAACTAACTCCACAACAAATAGCTGATATTCAGAGGATGCGTGGTGGGAGATAAGATGCGACTACGACTATGTGATGCAACTTAATCCTATTTTAGGCTGAGAAAAGTAAACATGCCCCAAAAACAGCAAGCGAGGCACCTACAAGGGTGTCTCGCTTGCTGTTTTATGTGTAGTTTGTGGCAACAAACTCTGCAAGATTACTCTGCCTCTTCTTCTGAGAAGTCGGCAGCCGACTGACTCTGCTGCATCTCGTCGATAGTATTCTGCATTTCGGTTTCAATAGCCGATGCCTCACGAACCTTAACATCGCTAACACCCTTGCCAAAACCAACATGAAGGATGCACAGCAGTGCCATAAAACCTACCAACGACCAAGTGGCCTTCTCAAGAAAATCGGTGGTCTTAGGTGCACCAAGTACCGTGTTACCACTTGAAAAACCTTGTGCCAAACCTCCACCCTTAGAGTTCTGAATGAGCACAAGAAGAATCAGCAAAATAGCTGAAAGGATAATTAGAATGATAAAAACTGTTTGCATATTCTTGTTTTTTTATTTATTTCAAAACGGACTGCAAAGTAAACACTTTTTTTTTAATTATGCAAATAATGCGCAAAAAATCAAAGGGCACACACCAAAAATTTAGCGGAGCGAACCATGTGCACAGCCTTACCAACGTGCTACGGTGTCGTTATATATGTTCTCGGCTATCTCTTTTATCATTGTTGCACAAAGCTCGTCTTGCACATCGGTGAGCAGAGCCGACGAGTCGAAGAGTTGGAATGCCGTATAAGTACGCTCGAACGATTCGTCGGGTTCGACGTTGTTGGTAAAACGGACTCTGACAACCATCGTCAGCTTTGTCTCAGCCGAATACGAATCGGCAGAAATAGCCATAGGGGTGAGGTTATAGTCGGTTATCTCGCCTTCAAGCTCGAGGTCGCCGTCTTTACGATTTACCGTCAGACTGGTCTGACGCTGAAAAATATCGCGCACACCCTCGGAAAAATCGGTAGCCAACGTAGGATTGACCAATGCCGCATTGTTAGGAAAGTCGGCAATGGCTACCGACTTAATCTTGGAATAGTCGATACTCGCGCCGTTAAAACTCATGCTGATAGCGCACGACGATAGCACAAACACGGATATGGCAAGTAAGAATGGCTTCATGTTATTGCAGGTCGAACTCTTTGATTTTACGATATAATGTGCGCTCGGATATTTGCAACTCGGCAGCGGCTGCCTTACGGTTGTAGTTATGCTTCTGTAGAGCCTTGGCTATTGTCTCACGCTCTATGTCACGCATTGTCGAAGGCGACGACTCATGCTGCTTCTCCTCAGCATTATTTTCTCCTGCATCGATATGCTGTGCCATTCTGCCCTCTTGTTCAGCTTGCAAGAACTCGTCTTCCACCTCTTCGGCTGTCTGATATTCGTCGTTGTCGAACTGGTGAGCAGAAGCTATCAGCGATGAGTTACCGCTTTTGCCTATGGTATGAACATCAGAGCCTAACGACTGACGAGCCAACGTATCGACTTGCGAGCGCAGTTCGTTCATGTCTTTTTTCAGTTCGATGAGCATCTTATAGTAGAACAGTTCGCGCTCCGACATTATCTGTTCGTCTTGTCCTGTTTGACGAAGGATTGCAGGAGCACGACCCATTTCATGATGCGGAAGATATGGAGCAAGCACCTCGGCTGATATCTCACGCTGAGTCTCGACAACAGAAATCTGTTCGGCTATATTCTTCAGTTGACGAATATTCCCCGACCAATAATAATTTTGCAATAGTGTTGTCGCCTCGGGCGTCAGTCTAACCACCGGCATACGATATTTCTCGGCACAGTCGGCAGCAAACTTACGGAACAACAACGGTATATCAGCTTTACGTTCGCGCAATGCAGGTATTTTTATCTCAATGGTATTGAGACGATAGTAGAGATCTTCGCGAAAACGACCTGCACTGATGGCTTCCTGGAAGTTGATATTCGTAGCAGCCACAACGCGCACATTCGTCTTTTGCACCTTCGACGAGCCAACCTTGATAAACTCGCCGGTTTCGAGCACACGCAGAAGACGGACCTGCGTAGGCAGAGGCAGTTCGCCCACTTCGTCGAGAAACAGAGTACCACCATCGGCTATCTCGAAATATCCTTTGCGGTCCGCCTTTGCGTCGGTGAATGCACCCTTCTCGTGTCCGAACAGCTCCGAGTCGATAGTGCCTTCCGGTATAGCACCGCAGTTGATAGCAAAATACGGTCCGTGCTTACGCGAACTGTAGTTGTGGATAATCTGCGGGAAATACTCCTTACCCACACCGCTCTCGCCTATAATAAGCACGGTGAGGTCGGTTGGAGCCACTTGCACGGCAATCTCGATATCGCGATTTAGTTGCGGCGAGTTGCCAATGATACCCATGCGCTGTTTGATGCGTTGTATTTCGGTGTTATCGGTCATATCGGGTTAATCACGCCTCACCGCCGCCAAACGACATAGGCAAGGTGCCGGGAACTGAGTTGTTGTTGATTTTTATCTTTCCGAAATGTTGCTCGAACTTACCAACGTTCTCTTGCAATGCAAGAAGCAACTTCTTAGTATTCTCGGGCGACAGAATGACGCGCGATTTAACATTTGCCTGCTTTGCGCCGGGCATCATACATACAAAGTCGATAATGAATTCCGACGACGAATGGGCTATGATGGCAAGGTTAGAGTAAGTGCCATCTGCCACCTCGGGTGAGAGATTGATTTGAATTTTATTTTCTTCCATAGTTAATTATGATTACCATCTGTTTTTCCTTCTCGGGAACAACATCTGAATGAACAACATATATAAGGTATTAAGAGGCAGAAATATATCGTAACATACAAGTTCAAGTCCGACTGCCCGTTGCCCTGTCTGACGTGCTCCTTTGTTGATTATGACAAGTTGCAGAATAAGGCGCAGTATAAAACAAACGACTGCCGTGAGTAGTACTACCATATTCCCCATCGAGCATGCCCAAATAAACGAGCCATAGAACAACGCACGCATTAAGGGCTCGATGGCGAGCCGGATTTTAGACGAAAGTTTATAATGCGGCGACACGCTTAGATGACGCTCTTTCTGCATTTCGAATTCCACAAACGACGGTTTGGGCACCGACCAAGTAATGGTTTGCGGGTTGGTTGCCACACGGGTATTGAGACGATTTGCCACGCGGTTAACAAACAAATCGTCGTCGCCTGCCTTGATTGACGAGGTCCCTACAAACCCTTTATTATCGAAAAAGGTTGACTTGCGATAGGCTAAGTTACGCCCTACTCCCATATATGGTTTGCCTGCAAGTGCCATACCCATATACTGCATACCATTAAAGAGCGTGTCGTAACTGATAAGCCTGCTTACTGCCGTTTTATGCTCGAAATAAGCTCCGTAGCCCAACACCACTTCGGTCTGAGCAGTGAAATACTCCATCATCTTTGCTATCCAATCCGGACTCTGAGGCCGGCAATCGGCATCGGTGAGCAGCAGAACATCGTATTTGGCAGCCTTTGCTGCAAGGGTAATTGCTAATTTCTTTGTGCTTCCTACGCGCGCCTCTTTAGGAACGAAAGTGAGATGCAGATTATCATAAACGGTGGCATAGTGCTTAAGTATCGCTTCGGTGTTATCTTCGCTGCCGTCGTTTACCACTATCACTTCGAAGAGCGGGTAGTTTTGCTCGAGCAAACTCATCAGGTATGCGTCAACGTTATACGCCTCGTTTTTAGCACAAACGATAACCGACACACCGGGCTGCTCGAGCGAAAGCACAGTCTTCCCCTTTTTCCGCCTGCGCTCTTCGCGCAAAGGCGCAGCCATATAACGGATATAGAAATATATCTCGTATATAAAAGCAACACAGAGTATGCCCAAGCAGACATACTCAAGTGTAGAGAAGTAGGAGGTAAAAAAAGCAATTATTTGCTCAAGCATATTAATAAACAAGTTTTACATTGTCGATCCAGAACACATTTCCTTCGTGTCCGATGAATGCTTCATAAATACCGCTCGACAACATTATTATCATGTGCGTAGGAGTCTCGGAGGCATCAGCCCACCCTTCTTCCTCGATAGGTACAATCTTACCTTTCGAGTTGAGGGCACGCATCTGGTTGGTAAGCCCCATATACGACTCATAGCCCGGTTGCTTGGTTATATCACCATAGCGTATAGGTATCTGATGGTTATTTACCCATGTAGGCTGAGTTTTGGTGTATCGCTCGTATGCCGTTCCGACACGTTTGGCATGTATGTTGCCATCTTTATCTTCCCAGCGTTTCTGAAGGAAAAGGAAAGCTGCACACTCGTCGTGTCCTTCAATCTTCTTTGGTCTGCCCAAACCTTTAGCCTGCCAAACCCACTGTTCGTCGCTCACTATGGCTTTATAGTCGAACATCAATGCTTTCGGACGACGGGTGAAAGGCACTCCGAAGTCGATATTCTGATACGGGTCTTTTGCCGTTTTTATTGGTTCTATGGTTTTGCCGGTAAAAATGGTACCGTTTACTAAAACTCGCACATCGATAAATCCTAATGCCGTAACAGTTTCCATCTTAACGTCCATGCGCGCACAATAGCCATCTCCACGTTTCTCCGGGACTACGGTTCCCGATGCTTTATGAATGCCCGATACAACAGCATAAGCATTGCTTATCGACCACGGATTACCGTTTTTGCCATACTGAAAAACTGCATTCTCGTTGATAGTATCGGTAGGACCAACAGCGTAAATAGTTTTCTTAGAGCCACCAATAATAGCCGATTCTTTGAAGTTACGAACCACCCAATGCTCGAAATCGCCAAACGGGAGTGGCTCTACTGTCTGCGAAAATAATGTAATACATCCAAAAGATAAAAATGCGGTAATTAAAAAAGTCTTTTTCATTGTTTATTTGATGTTGTTGTTACTGAATTAGCTTGATTATTTTTGATTCAGCCTGCAAAGATACAATTTTTTTGCCAAACTACCAATTTAAGCAAAATTTGCAGTGATTTATTAAATGTTCACATAAAAATCTTAAAAGATGAAGCGTTTGAGCCGCACCATTGGCAATCCGGTGAATTGCCAATGGAATAAATGCGGCGCGCGAGTTTGAAAAGCACCCCGCTTTTCAAACATAGAATACCAGAAGCGATTGAGCCGCACCTTTCACCTTTACCATCTGTCGCACACTAATTATATTTCTGCTTTTTCTTTTTGCCGATTAAGAATAATTTTGTAATTTTGCAGTCGCAGAGATGAATTGTTTTTTCTCTGTCAACACCATGATTACTGAACCCTTTCCTTTTAAAGTCTTTGCAGGCAGTCAAGGCACAGCTATTGCAAAGCGCATTGCGCAGCATTTAGGCTGCGAGTTAGGTCAGATTAATATTCAGCATTTCTCCGATGGTGAATATTGCGTAAGTTACGAAGAGACAGTAAGAGGTCATTCCGTCTATTTGGTGCAATCGACCTGTCCTTCTGCCGACAATCTGATGGAGCTGCTCCTTATGATAGATGCTGCTCGTCGGGCAAGTGCATCGAAAGTGATTGCCGTTGTTCCGTATTTCGGTTGGGCACGCCAAGACCGTAAAGACAAGCCCCGCGTAAGTATCGCAGCCAAACTCGTCGCAAACATGTTGCAGATAGCAGGAGCCGACAGAGTGATTACCATAGACTTGCATGCCGAGCAGATACAAGGCTTCTTCGATATTCCTGTTGACCACCTCTATGGTGCCGAACTGCTTGCCTCGTATGTTGAGACACTGAAACTTGAGAATCTGCTTATTGCCTCGCCCGACATAGGCGGTTCGAAACGAGCTGCCGCTTTCGCAAAACGAATAGGAGTTCACACTCACCGCGAGGTGCCAATGGTGATATGCTACAAAAACAGACGTAAGGCTAACAAGGTCAACGAGCTTAAAGTGCTTGGCTCGGTGAAAGGCATGGATGTTGTGATAATCGATGATATAGCCGACACTGCAGGAACGCTGTGCAAGGCAGCCAAGGTGATGAAAAGAAAAGGAGCAAGGTCAGTAAGAGCAATAGTGAGTCATGGGGTGATGTCAGGCAACGCCTGCCAAAAAGTTATGGAATCGGAATTAGAGGAATTGGTATTCACCGACTCGTTACCGTTCGACACCAACAGATGCAAGAAAGTGAAAGTGATAAGCATTGCTAAGGCTTTCGCCGATACCATAATGGCGATACAGGAACACCGCTCGATAAGCGAAATAAATATTTAGGACGATATAATTATAGATGAGACGACACTATTCCCTGTACATCATACCCTTAGTATTAGTCATGCTTGTTGTGTGCAATAGTTCGTGCACTAACAACAAACCCAAGAAATCATATACTCCGCCATCGGTTTCGTTTTCAGCCGACTCGGCTTATCGTTATATAGCCGAGCAGGTGGCGTTCGGTGCCCGCGTGCCTGGTACTGCAGCACATCGCAGGTGCTACGAATATCTGTCTGCCAGACTCTACGACTGCGGAGCACGCGTGGAGATACAACAAGGCGAGATGACCAACTATGCCGGCGAAAAACAGCCTATAGTTAATATCATCGCCCATTACGGACGGCCGACGGCTAATCGTAAACGGTTGCTGCTGTGCGCGCATTGGGACTGCCGCCCGTGGGCCGACCAAGAAGAAAACTACTACGAACGACAAACTCCTGTAACCGGTGCTAACGACGGAGCATCAGGTGTGGGCGTTTTGCTTGAGATAGCAAGGCAGTTAGGCGAAAGGCAGGCAGCCATCGCCAGTAATGGCAACAACGGCGAAATGCCGCTTGTTGACATTGTATTTTTCGACTGCGAAGACATGGGCACACCCGATTTCTATACCGGCAAAGAGCTTGAAAACACATGGTGCTTAGGTAGCCAGTTGTGGGCAGAACGCGTAAAAAACGGCAAGACAGGCGACGGAGTAATGCCAGCCGACTACTCTTTCGGTATCTTACTCGACATGGTAGGTGCACCGGGTGCCACCTTCCCCAAGGAATACATATCGATGCAACATGCGGCTAACAGAGTTAACCAAGTGTGGAACAAGGCTTCGGAATTAGGTTACGGCAAATATTTCGTTGAGCAGGTATGCTATCCTATCACCGACGACCACTTCTATGTAAACACCATAGCAGGTATTCCGTGTATCGACATCATCCACTACGAGACAGGTAGCGCTACCGGCTTCGCACCATATTGGCATACCACACGCGACGACATGCGTAATATCGACCCCGCAACGCTTGATGCCGTGGGAAAAACCATAATGACTATTATCAACTGAAAAATATATATCAATGCTACAAATACGTAATCTACATGCCTCTATAGCAGGCAAAGAAATACTTCATGGTCTGAATCTTAGCATCAACGCCGGTGAGGTACACGCTATTATGGGTCCTAACGGCGCAGGCAAGTCAACACTCAGCGCCGTGCTGACAGGCAATCCTGCATACACGGTAACCGAAGGCGAGGTTATTTTCAACGGAAAAAATCTACTTGACATGCCACCGGAGCAGAGAGCCAAAGAAGGCATATTCCTAAGTTTCCAATATCCGGTGGAGATACCCGGCGTGAGCATGGTTAATTTTATGCGCACGGCAGTCAACGAGACCCGCGCCTACAGAGGACAGAAAGAGTTGTCGGCAAGCGAGTTTCTGAAACTCATGCGCGAGAAACGCGAACTCGTGGAGATGGATTCGCGACTCACACAGCGCTCGGTTAACGAAGGATTCTCGGGTGGCGAGAAAAAACGCAACGAGATATTCCAGATGGCAATGCTCGAACCGCTACTCAGCATTCTCGACGAGACCGACTCAGGACTCGACATCGATGCTTTGCGAATTGTAGCAGAAGGCGTTAATCGTCTTAAAACTCCACAGAATGCGTGTATAGTGATAACTCACTACCAACGCTTGCTCGATTATATCATTCCAGATTTTGTTCATATACTTGCCGACGGGCAGATAGTAAAGACCGGCGACAAGACTCTTGCCCTCGAGCTTGAAGAGAAAGGCTACGAGTGGTTACAACACAAGAAAGACTGACAAATTACCTAATCCTACTTAATGGAAACTATCATACTCGCACCCAACAGCGAACGACATATAGTACTATGGAATCCTGACTCGACAGATATCTGTATCCGTCAAGAAGAGAACTCACACCTGACACTGCATATTGTTATTAAAGAACAAGCCAAGTCAGCGAATAATATCTGCATTGAACTTGTGGGAGAAGAAGCACAAACCGACATCTACGGATTAGTTATGGCGTCAGGCAACGACGATATTTCTATTAGAACCATAGTTAATCACAACGTTGGCAAATGCAAGAGTAGGCAACTATTCAAATATGTGCTCAACGATAATGCCACCGCTGCGTTCGACGGCTTAGTAGTAGTTCGTCCTGACGCACAACAAACCGATGCTTTTCAAACCAATCGCAACCTGATTCTGAGCGATAAGGCTCGCATTCGCACACAGCCGCAACTCGAGATATACGCCGACGACGTACATTGCTCGCATGGCGCTTCCACCGGTCAGTTAGACGAAAATGCACTTTTCTACATGCAACAACGGGGCATATCGCTTAATGCCGCCCGTGGACTACTCGTTGACGCATTCTGCCACGAGATACTCGACACTCTACCACCGCAATACCGCGAAACGGCAAATGAGATTGCTAATTAATAGACTGATTAAATAAATGCACCAAGAGACGGGTCTTTAAGTCAAAGCCCGTCTCTACGTGTTATTTGAACCTTATGTTCAATATAACCTGTTAATGGAATAATTGAGTAGTGAGATTAGTGAGTCCTTGCAGGTTGACTCACGGAATGCCGATAATGCTTCCAAAGCTTTGCCTCGGTATTCTTCCATGCGCTGACGAGCATACCGAAGACCGTCGTAACGAAGTACAAACGACTTTATCTCTTGCTCTGTATCAGCAGTAAATGGCTGCTCGCTGAGCCGCTTTATCTCGTCCGACTCGAAACGCGGTGCTCGTTCAAGCGAGACAATAAGCGGCAAAGTTGCTTTACCGTCGCGCACATCGCTCATTCGGGGCTTACCTATCTCTTCGCTGTCGGAGAAATCGAGTTCATCGTCTTTCATTTGGAAGCATAACCCCAAATTTTCGCCATACGAACGTAACGCCGACTGCTGCTTTGCTGAAGCACCCGCCGACACCGCACCGCACTCGGCACATGCTGCAAAAAGCATGGCGGTCTTATGGCGGATAACCTCCAAATATTGTTTTTCGCTTATCCACATCGAGGAGTTGTGGTGCAACTCTTCAATCTCGCCAACAGCCAGACTGCCTGCCATCGACAGAATTATATTAGTTATTTCTTGATTTCTGAGACCTATTATCTCGCGGATGGCACGCGTGAGGAGAAAATCGCCTGCAAGTACCGCTATCTTATTGCTCCACTTATAATTTACCGACTCTCGCCCACGGCGCTGAGCTGACATGTCAACCACATCGTCGTGAATAAGACTGGCTGTATGAATAACCTCTAACGCTGCCGCCGACGAGATGGTCTTGTTGTTGCAGCCATAGCACAACTCGGCACAAAGCATAGCAAGCATAGGTCGCAACTGCTTGCCTCTGTTTGCACTTATATGCGCAAATATCTCGGCAAGCAAACTATTGTCGGTTGAAAGTAGCGCCTTGTACTTCTCCTCGTAGAGAAGAAACGGACGCTCAATACTTTCGCGTATTTGTTCGATAAGGGTCATATTCAGAGCCGGTAGAATGTGTTACATAACCGCTTTTGCAAAAACGCTGCAAAGGTACGATTTTTATTTCAAATTTCAAATATTAATGAAAATTCACACGGATTACACAGATTTATCAGAATAAACAGATTGTTCATATAAAAGCAACATTAACTGCTATTATAAACTGACAAAGGGCTGTCAGCCGATCTGGTTGACAGCCCTTTATTAACGAATGTTAACTTGCTAATAAATTTATTTGAATAGGTTACGGAAGAAATTTTTCTTGTCGCTTGAGTTCGGACGACTGTTATCGGATTCTGCTAATTGCTGCATCAGTTTCTTCTCGTCGCGACTTAAATGCTCGGGAATATAAACTCCCACATTGATAAGCAAATCGCCTCTGCCATAGGAACGACCATATTGGTCAACCGAGGGCAATCCTTTGCCCTTAAGTCGGAGTATCTTGCCGGGTTGTGTCCCTTCTGCTATCGAAACCTTTACATTACCTTCGAGCGTAGGGACCTCAACCTGTCCACCGAGAGTGGCAGTAGGCACAGAAAGCAGTAAGTTATATATAAGGTTGTTATCATCGCGAACAAGTTCAGGATGCGGTTCTTCTTCGATAAGTACCAACAAATCACCATTCACACCTCCGTGAGGAGCGGCATTACCTTTACCCGGCACAGTAAGATGCATACCTTCTGCCACGCCTGCAGGGATAGTGATACTTATCACTTCTTCACCTTTCACTATGCCTTCGCCTTGACATTCGCGGCACTTATTCTTTATTATTTTACCTTCGCCTTGACATGTAGGACATACCTGCTGAACCTGCATCAGTCCGAATATACCCCTTTGCTGGCGCACTACCCTACCTGAGCCGTGACAAGTCTGGCACGTCTCAGTCTGGCCATCTTCTGAACCGGTGCCATGGCAATGTTCGCAAGGAACGTATTTTTTTACTTTTATTTTCTTCTCGACGCCGGTGAGTATATCGTTGAGCGTCAGTTTTACTCGTACTCTTAGGTCGGAGCCGCGCATCTTAGGAGCAGCGCCTCCTCTGCTTCCGGTGAACATATCGCTGAAACCGCCCATTCTGCCACCGAACACATCGCCGAACATGGAGAATATATCGTTGAGGTCGAAGTTTGTTGAGAATCCGCCCATACCCGACATACCCTCATGACCGAACTGGTCGTAACGTTGACGCTTCTCGGGGTCGGACAATACAGAATAAGCCTCGGCAGCTTCTTTGAATTTCTCCTCAGCTTCGCTGCGCTCTTTCTCAGAAGCTTGCGAGTATTTGTCAGGGTGATATTGAATTGCCTTCTGACGATAGGCTTTTTTTATTTCGTCGGCAGTTGCTGTCTTGGAAACGCCTAATACTTCATAATAATCTCTTTTTTCTGCCATAAAATTATGTTCTATATTCAATGTTCAAGGTTAACTATTTACTCGCCCACCACTACTTTTGCGTAGCGTATTACTTTGTCGCCGAGCATGTAACCATTCTGAGTGCAGTCGATAACCTTACCTTTTTGTTCGGGTGCAGGAGCGGGAAACGTGGTTACCGCCTCGTGATAAGTAGTGTCGAAATCGGCGTTCTCGGTATCAATACGGTGTACATCGTTTTTCTCGAGAAAACCGATAAATTTCTGATATATAAGTTCTACACCTTCTCTTACAGAAGCCACATCGTCGGTTTGCTGCATAGCCTGACGAGCGCGTTCGAAGTCATCTACAAGCGACAACATCTCTTTGAAGATTTGCTCGCCGGCTGTTTTCTGCAACTCGAGTTTCTCTTTGGCTGTGCGACGACGGAAATTGTCGAACTCTGCCATCATCCGCAAATTCTTATCTGCCAAATCTGCACAACGCTCAGTCAGTTCAGCTATCTTATCGTCAGCCGACGGAGTTGTTTGTTCGCTCTCAGGCGACTCGGTATCGGTAGGTACAGATTGTTCATCGACCTGCTCATTTAGCTCATTATCGGCAACTTGCTCTTCGGTGATTGGTTTGTTTTCGTCTTTCATCTGATTATGTTTTCTTTTTTTGCTCATTGTTGTTTAATTTTTCCATTTCATTTATAGCAATAAACTTGCCAGATAAGGCGGTTATGACAAAATGTCAGCCTATTGTGCGATGTCGGCTATTGTGAGCGAAGCATAGTTCACTAAATCGTCAACCGACAGATACAACTGCATTCCACGGCATCCGGCAGAAATGAAAATACGTTCGTAGAGAATACATGTCTCGTGAATGAACGTTGGGTAGTTTTTTTTCATTCCTATAGGGGTGCAGCCGCCACGTATATAGCCGGTGAGTGGCAGCAGTTCTTTCATCAGTATCATGGTGCATGATTTATTGCCACTCGCTTTGGCTGCTTTCTTCAGGTCAACCTGCATATTGCCAGGCACCACGCATACAAATACACCGGTGCGGTCGCCTCTGAGGACAAGGGTTTTGAACACACAATTGATATCCTCGCCGAGTTGCGAAGCTATATGTGTGGCACTGAGGTCGTTCTCGTCAACCTCGTAGGTAAACACCTCGTAGGCAATGTGGGCGGCATCTAAAAGCCGCATAGCATTAGTTTTATTCATCTGAGGTTGTTTGTGTTTCTTTGTTTTTTTCGAGAATATCCATCATACGCAACATCTCGTCGCGAAGCATTGCAGCTTCGATGAAATTAAGTTCTTTGGCTGCTTTCTCCATCTCCTTGCGGGTCTTGCGTATTGCTTTTTCAAGCTGCTGAGTGCTCATCTTCTCCATTACCGGATCGGCTACGGCTTCCACAACACGGCTAACCTTGTATTCTTTGTCTTGTTTCTGGTTAAGTCCGGCAAGCGCACTACCTATCGACTTACGGACAGCCTGAGGTGTGATACCGTGTTCGAGATTATAAGCCATCTGTTTTTGGCGACGACGATTAGTCTCGTCGATAGTAAGTTGCATCGATTGCGTTATCTTATCGGCATACATTATCACCTTGCCGTTGACATGTCGGGCTGCACGTCCTGCAGTCTGAGTCAGACTACGATGGTTACGCAGGAAGCCTTCTTTGTCGGCATCGAGTATGGCGACAAGCGAGACCTCCGGCAAATCGAGTCCTTCGCGCAGCAGATTAACACCAACAAGCACATCGTAGATTCCTTTGCGCAGGTCGTCCATTATCTGAACGCGGTCGAGAGTATCAACATCGGAATGTATGTAGGTGCTGCGCACTCCGTTTTGTCGCAGGTAGTCGTCTAACTCTTCTGCCATGCGTTTGGTAAGCGTGGTAACAAGCACTCGTTCGTCGCGCTCTACACGTTGCAGAATTTCCTCCATCAGGTCGTCAACCTGATGCAGCGACGGGCGTACATCTATCTCTGGGTCGAGCAGTCCGGTAGGACGTATGACCTGATCGACAACCACGCCTTCAGACTGCTCGAGTTCGTATTCAGCAGGCGTGGCACTCACGTAAATAGTTTGAGGTGTCATCTGCTCGAACTCTTCGAAGGTGAGAGGACGGTTGTCGCGACAAGCAGGCAGACGGAATCCATATTCCACAAGGTTATTCTTGCGGGCGGCATCGCCACCATACATTGCATGTATCTGAGGAATGGTAACATGACTCTCGTCAACCACCATCAGCATATCGTCTGGGAAATAATTGAGCAGACAATAGGGATGCGTTCCGGGCTGACGACCATCGAAATAGCGCGAATAGTTTTCTATTCCCGAACAATAACCAAGTTCTTCTATCATCTCGATGTCGTAATGGACTCGGTCGTCTAAGCGTTTAGCTTCTATTGTCTTACCTATCGATTCGAAATACGCCACTTGTTTGGCACAGTCGATTTTTATCTCGCTGATGGCACGTTCCAAACTATCTTTTGTTATGCAAAATATCGAAGCCGGATAGATATAGAAATCGTCGTAATGGTCGAGAATATGCCCGTCGCGAGGCTCGAAGGTGTAAATCTCGTCGATCTCATTTCCCCAAAATACCACTCTGAGTGCATAATCGGCGTATGCTAAAAAAATATCTACTGTATCGCCTTTCACTCGAAACGAGCCGCGCACAAGTTCCAAGTCGTTGCGTGTATATTGAATATTAACCAATTGTAGCAGAAACTCGTCGCGCACGATGGGTAGCGAACGGCTTATTGCTATCGAGTTGCGCGAGAAATCCTGCGGGTTGCCTATGCCATACAGACAGCTAACCGACGACACCACTATCACATCGCGCCTGCCGGAGAGAAGCGAAGCTGTAGCCGACAAACGTAACTTATCGATTTCCTGATTGATACTCAAGTCTTTCTCTATATAAGTGTCGGTAGAAGGGATATAGGCTTCGGGCTGATAATAGTCGTAGTAACTGACGAAATACTCAACAGCATTATGGGGGAAGAACGTCTTCATTTCCTGATAAAGTTGAGCGGCTAACGTCTTGTTATGCGAGAGGATAAGCGTAGGGCGCTGCAGTTGCTCTATCACATTGGCTATAGTAAAGGTTTTGCCCGAGCCTGTAACACCAAGAAGGGTCTGCCCCTTACAGCCGGCACGCACACCCTCTACTAACTGCCGAATAGCCTCAGGCTGGTCGCCCGTTGGACGAAATGAAGATTGAATATTAAAACGCATAGTGCTTTGGGTGGTTGAAAAGTTGAATATTGCTTGTTATAAAATTAACGATTACTCGTTCTTGACAGGAACATGACAGGAACATGACAGGAACAAAGTCCTTTTAACTCGTTGTTATATAAATAATTACTTTAAATTTTAAAAGTTGTAAAATATTAGCATCTAATCTGACAATCAATCTGTTAGCCATAGGATTGCAATGAATTTGCCATAAATATTCAAGGTACTTTTAAAAAATTCACCGTTTATTAGTATGTCCTCCGGGAAAGAATAGATAAAACTTTTATTTGCTTTCGGCTTTTTCTTGGTATCTTGCAGACTTGCCCTCAGTCACAATGCCGCATTGCTCCATCGCTCAAGCCATTAATCTGCCTAATAAAAAACTCGGAATCAATATAAATCAATTATTAGAATTAGCCTTTAAAATTCATCAGTGTGTATCCAGTTTAAGCGGGACTGCAAAGGTACTCATTTTTGGCGGTAGCAACAAAAAACGCGAGTGAATGTGCAATAAATTTTGTAAAATTCTAAAAATATCTTATCTTTGCGCGATTTTTGCACATTCATTTATCAACTAAAACTATATTTTATGAAGAAATTATTTCAATTTATGGCATTAGCCATTACTTGCCTTGCTTTTGCAGCATGCGGCAATGACCCTGAGAAAGAAGATGCTTCTATAGCTCTTGACGTACAGATTCAGAACTATGTAGAGGCAGCAGTTACCATCACTCCTACCGACCTGACAACCCCCTACTACTTCAGTTACTTTGAGACAGAAGAGTTAGAAGGTCTCACAGCCGATAACATGGCGGACACTCTGACAGCCTGGCTGCAAGATGAAATAGCGTTCTATAACCTATTCGTTGAAGAGCCTTACACAATATCAGACTTCGTTATATCGGGCAAGCAAAGCACTACACTTAAGTCTCTTGCACAGTCGGCAGAATATACTTTTGTTGCCTTCTATATCGACACAGTGAACGTAAAGCCTATCGGCAAAGCTATTACAGCAGTAGCAAAAACCGAATCGTTGCCTAAGTCAGACAACAAAATCACTCTTGCTTATAATGCAGAAACAGGTGAACTCGATATCACGACTACCAACAACGATCCTTACTATGTTATGGTAATTTCTGAAGAATATTATAACACGTATGTTGATTATGGTTACGACGACCCGGGTATTCTTGTTGATGACATCGAATATCAAGCAGAATATTCCGGCTACGAGCCTGAAGATTATCTGTTTGAAGGCTCTATGAGTTACGATTTCAACAGCGATTACGGAGGACTTGAAGCCGACACTTACTACGCTCTTGCAGGCTGCTATCGTTCGGGCTATATTGTTTCGGATGTTGCCAAGATAAAATTCGAATTTGCAGGTGATGCTACAACTTCAGCTCCTATAAGAGTAAAAGGTTTACACACATCGGCAAAAGGACAAAAAGGAACAAAGAAAATCAATTTCAAGAAATAACTGCCCTGCACATATAAACAACGCGTAAATTGCGATTGCAATTTGCGCGTTGTTTATATCAAGAAAAATATTACAAATATTTGACAGTTCAAAAAAAAACAGTACTTTTGTGGTAAGATTCCAAAAGCATGAAAGTTTTAAAATTTGGCGGAACGTCTGTTGGTAGTGCAGAGCGTTTCAAGAATGTTGCTAAGATTGTCATTCCAGCCGGCAAGAATATAGTGGTGCTGTCGGCGATGGCGGGTACCACTAATAGTCTTCTCGACATAACACGTTGTCTGCGAGAGCATGATTTGTCGAAGGCACAGAACTCGATTGATACTCTTCGCAGCAAGTACGAGGCTGTGGTAGAGCAGCTCTACACTAAAACAGCTTTCAAACAGAGAGCCGCAGATTTCATCAAGCGAACTTTCGATTATCTGAGTTCGTTTTCTCAAGATAATTTCTCGGATAAACAAGAAAAGATAATAGTTGCGCATGGCGAACTAATATCTACTTACCTTTTCTCCACCTACTTAGAGGAACAAGGGGTGAGGGTCTGCCTTATTCCTGCTTTGAGTTTTATGTATCTCGACGAGCAAGGAGAGCCTGATTCCGACAAAATAAAAGAATTGCTACACAAGTTGCTCTCAGAGAACGCTGATGCCGATTTATACATCACTCAGGGTTTTATCTGCATGAATGCCGGCGGTGAGATTGACAACCTAAAGCGAGGAGGTTCGGACTATACCGCCAGTTTGATAGGTGCAGCAATCTGCGCCGACGAGATACAGATATGGACCGACATCGACGGTCTTCATAACAACGATCCTCGTATTGTTGACGGCACCACTGCTCTCCGTCATCTGTATTTCGAAGAAGCCGCCGAGCTTGCCTATTTCGGAGCAAAGATTCTTCACCCCACATGTATCCTCCCTGCCATAAAAGCCAACGTGCCGGTGCGCTTGCTTAACACAATGGAGCCGCAAGCACTCGGCACACTGATTGACAATATCTTCGACCCCGGCACAATAAAAGCTGTAGCTGCCAAAGATAATATCGTAGCCATACAAATCAAGTCGTCGAGGATGCTGTTGGCGTATGGTTTTCTGCGTAAGGTGTTCGAGATATTCGAGAACTACCACACCTCTATCGACATGATATGCACCTCGGAGGTTGGTGTATCGCTCACCATTGACGATACTCGTCATCTCGACGAGATTATCAGCGACCTAAAACAATATGGCACAGTAAATGTTGATACCGACATGTGTATCATCTGCGTGGCAGGTGATATGCATTGGAGCAACAGAGGATTCGAGTCGAGAGTGATGACTGCCTTGAAAGATATTCCTGTGCGTATGGTTTCGTACGGAGGAAGTAATTATAATATCTCCATTCTTGTTCGCGAGGAAGATAAAGCACAGACACTAAAGTCGCTAAGCAAAAACTTATTTTGAGTTCCTTTAATTTATGAGATATGAAAAAGATTCGTGCAGCCGTAGTGGGCTACGGCAACATTGGCAGATTTGTGCTTGATGCACTTGTTGAGGCACCCGATTTCGAAATTGCCGGAATTGTTCGCCGTCATGGTTCAGAAAATTGTCCGAAAGAATTAGACGGCTACGCCGTAGTAAACGACATTCGCCTATTGAACGACGTGGATGTAGCTATTCTTGCTGTTCCGTCGCGCAGTGTGGAAGCCTACGCCACAGATATTCTCACGCTTGGTATCAACACTGTTGACTCGTTCGATATCCACACGCAAGTGCCTTCGCTGCGCCACACTCTTACCAGAGTAGCCAAATCAGCCGGTGCGGTGAGTGTTATCAGTGCGGGTTGGGACCCCGGCACAGACAGTGTTGTTAGGGCACTGCTCGAGAGTATGGCCCCCAAAGGACTTACTCATACTAATTTCGGTCCTGGTCGCTCGATGGGCCACAGCGTAGCCGTTCGCGCCATCAAGGGTGTACGCGATGCTCTGAGTGTAACCATCCCACTTGGAACAGGCATACATCGCCGTATGGTGTATGTCGAGTTAGAAGAAGGCGCCGACTTCAAGACTATAGAACAAGCCATTAAGAACGATCCGTATTTCGTTAACGACGAGACACATGTAAAGCAAGTAAAATGCGTTGACGCACTAAACGATATGGGACATGGCGTTAACCTCGTTCGCAAGGGAGTATCGGGCAAGACACACAACCAGCTGTTCGAGTTCGACATGAAGATTAACAATCCCGCACTGACGGCTCAGGTTTTAGTTAGCGCTGCACGCGCATCGATGCGCCAGCAGCCCGGATGCTACACAATGATAGAAATACCGGTGGTTGACCTCTTGCCCGGCGACAGAGACGAATGGGTAGAGCACCTTGTGTAGTTAATAGTTCTATAAGCTGATAGTGACTATTTCTATAAGTTGTGGAAATTCACATTTCAACTTTTCAAATATTATGAATATAGCAATTGTAGGAGTAAGCGGTGCGGTAGGACAAGAGTTTCTCCGAGTCCTTGCAGAACGGAATTTTCCGGTAGATAATCTTGTGCTGTTCGGTTCTACGCGGAGTGCCGGACGCAAATACATGTTCAGAGGCAAGGAATATGAGGTTCGGTTGCTTCAGCACAACGACGATTTCAGGAACATCGACATAGCCTTCACCTCGGCAGGGGCAAGTACATCTCGCGAGTTTGCCGAAACGATAACCAAGTATGGTGCCGTGATGATAGACAACTCGAGCGCATTCCGTATGGACGACGACGTACCTCTTGTAGTACCCGAATGTAATGCAGGTGATGCCCACTATAGGCCAAGAGGTATAATTGCCAACCCTAATTGCACAACGATAATGATGGTGATGGTGCTCAAGCCAATAGAACGACTCTCGCATATCACCCGTATTCACGTTGCCAGTTACCAGTCGGCATCAGGAGCGGGTGCTCAGGCTATGGCCGAGCTGCAACAGCAATACCGCGAACTAACAGAAAACAAACCTGTTACAGTGAATAAGTTTGCTTATCAGTTAGCCTATAACGTTATTCCGCAAATCGACGTGTTTACCGACAATGGCTATACAAAAGAAGAAATGAAGATGTTCGGCGAGACACGAAAGATTCTTCATTCCGATGTCCGCTGTTCGGCTATGTGTGTGCGCATATCGGCACTGAGGTCGCATTCGGAGGCTGTATGGATAGAGACCGAGCGACCACTCAGCGTCAAAGAGGTGCAAGCGGCATTGGCATCGGCACCTGGAGTAACGTTGCAAGACGACCCCGCCACACTTACCTACCCTATGCCACTGTTCACTGCCGGAAAAGATAACGTTTATGTAGGGCGTGTAAGGAAAGACCTTGCCAACGACAATGGTATCACTCTGTGGCTATCGGGCGACCAGATAAAGAAAGGTGCAGCGCTTAACGCAGTACAGATAGCCGAGTACCTGATACAGTCAGAAAAATTAAAATAAACCGATATGAACACACTTGAAATCAAAGGCTGTGGCACAGCATTGCTCACTCCGTTCTGTGGCTCAGAAGTAGATTATACCGCTTTCGCCTCGTTAGTGGATAGGCAGGTGGCTGCAGGCATCGACTTCCTTGTGCCTCTTGGCACAACAGGTGAGACGCCTACGCTGTCAGACGAAGAGAAACGCCGGGTGTTAGATGCCACCTTGCAGCATGCCGACGGACTGCCCGTGGTTGCCGGTGTCGGTTCTAACTCTGTCAGTGCTACCGTCGCCAACATGCGTCTGCTCCATGATGCCGACGCTTTCCTTGTTGTAGTTCCATTCTACAACAAACCTCCGCAAAGAGGTATTTATCAGTACTTCAAGGCTGTGGCTGAGAGCACTGATAAGCCTATTATCCTATATAATGTTCCCGGGCGCACAGGCTCGAATATCAGCGCTGAGACTACTTTGGCTCTCGCTCGCGATATCCCTAACATCGTCGGCATCAAAGAGGCATCGAGCAACCAAGAGCAGATAGCCACCATCCTCAGACAGCGCCCTGAATGGTTTAGTGTTCTCAGCGGCAACGACTCAGAGACGCTGCAACTCATGCGGCAAGGAGCCGATGGCGTCATCTCCGTAGCATCGAATGTGGTGCCCATAATTATGCAACGCTTCATGGAAAGTTTGAAAGGACGCGTATTCGGTGTCGCAGAGATATACAACGAAAAACAGCAACCGCTATTCGAAAACCTCTTCGTCGAACCGAACCCAATACCTGCTAAGTATGCAATGTCAAAACTCGGGCTGATGGAGAATAGTCTCAGACTGCCGCTCGTAACTGCTTCGAAAGAGACAGAAGCGATAATCGACAAAACCCTGCTAAAACTGGCAGAATCAACATTCGACCCTGTAGGATAATTACAATATGATAAAAGTGATAATAAGCGGCTATGGCAAGATGGGGCACATGGTAGAGCAGGAACTATGCAACCGTGGAATAGAAGTGGTCGAGGCAAGCGAGGATATCCGTTCCACCAACCCCGACATCACAAAGCAATGTGTGTGCATCGACTTCACCACTCCCGATGCCTTCCGCGCTAACTACCGTTTTCTTGCTGAGAACTTCAAGGCAGTGGTTGTTGGCACTACCGGTTGGAACGACATCTTCGACGAGGTGCGAAGCGCGTTCGAGACCTGCGGCACCACAATGATATACGCTTCGAACTTCTCGTTGGGTGTAAATGCTTTGTTCGCCGCCGTGTCGAAGGCTGCCTCTCTGCTGCGTGGAGCCGGTTATACTCCCACCATTGAAGAGATACACCATGTCCACAAGTTAGACGCTCCGTCGGGCACTGCCAAGACGCTTGCACAGTTGGTAGAAAGAGATTTAGGCGTTGAACCTCATATCACATCCGTCCGTGAAGGCGAAGTGCCGGGCACTCATACCCTCACTCTCACTTCCGACTGCGACCGACTCGTACTGCGTCATGAGGCCTTTTCGCGCGAAGGCTTTGCCAAAGGAGCAGTTGTGGCAGCGCTGCTCACCGAACAGACACAAGGAGTACACGAGTTTTGCGAACTGCTATAACACCCAACCGCAGATTACGCTGATGATAAAAACCGCAATTTGGTGCAAACTTGCACTAATTTGCGGTTAATTATCGGGTTGTTACAATTCTTGCAACAAGGATTGCGAGTTCTGTAGTGGGGCTCAACGGCACATTGGCACTAACTCGAACACACAAAAAGAAAAGGCACCCGCAAGTGCCTTTTCTTTGTGTAACGTTCGAAGAGTATTACCATCCGGGGTTCTGACCAATCTCAGGATTCAGACTGATTTCGTTCGACGGAATAGGATAGAGATAATACTTCTTGTCGTATGTGCGTTTGTTGCCATTGTTGGTAACAATATATCCGGCTGCATCTGTTTCAACGCTTTTACCGCCTTGCGGATTTATGGCAAGCGTACCTACCCATGCACCCTTTGCTATATCGGGGTGAAGTTCGGTGTCAAGACGGTCGAGCTCGTGCCAACGGATGAGGCTCCAATAGCGGTCGTTCATGCAGTACATGAGTTCGCAACGACGCTCACGACGTACGTTTGTCAGCAAGTCGCCTCCGGTAACAGCAACGCCGGGCATACCTACTCGGGTACGGAGTTGGTCGATAGCCTTTGTGGCCTCGGTGGTGTTGCCTGTTTCAGCGCAAGCCTCAGCATAGTTGAGCAGCAATTGTCCATACCAGAAGATAGGAGCATCAGTCCAGTTACCTGTGGTTGACTGACGAGTGGTATTGTTCCAGTTAGGCTCGCTTGTACCAATAGTGGTAACGTCGAACAGAAGTACACCGTAACCTGTAGTTGATGTCGATTCAGCACCGCCAAAACGAGCATAACCATGGTCAACGAAATGAACATACTTATCAACCTGAACACTTAGACGCGGGTCGCGAGCAGCCAAAACAGCCGAGATGTCGATAACATCGTGGTCGGTATCGCAGATGCCGTCGGCAGCAAGGATGGTCTTAACCACACCTTGGTCGGTTGTAGGCTGGGCAGTCTCAGCGGCTGTCTTACCATCAGCGAACAGATAGCTGTCGAATGCATCTTTCGACATACCGATAACAGGTGTTGAACCGCAGGTATAGTCGATTGTGCCATGACCCATCGAACCGTTTACATAGTGCTTGTAGAGAATCATCTCTTTATTGCCGGCAAGATCGAACGAGTTGAAGTTAGCTTGATAACCCGACACATCCGTACCATTGAGTTCGTAGTTGCCGGATTTGATAATAACTTCGCAAGCCTTAACACACTCGTCGAGGAACTTAGTTGCACGAGCTGCATCAGGAGCTTTCTGACCATCGGCAGTTGAACGATATTTGCAGAATGTACCCTCGTAGAGGCAAATCTCTGCCTTCATAGCATTAGCTACATACTTGTTGAAAGCAACGCGCGATGATTCATTGTAGGTGATATTTTCTACTGCAAAGTTGAGGTCTTTGAGCACCTTATCCATCACCTCGTCGCGGTCTTGACGCGGACCATATAGGATATTACCCTCAGAGGTCTGCAACTCGTGGTCGATATAGTAGCAATCGCCGAAAGCGCGAACTACTCTATAATGCTGCCATGCGCGATAGAGACGTGCTACACCAAGCCAGTTGTTCTTTGCCGGTTCCGACATCGACGAGATACTCGGAATCTGCTCGATAAGAGTGTTAGCACGGCGAATCTCAGTGTAAGCATTGTTCCATACATTGTTAGTAGCACCTACCGAGGTATAGGTCCAAGGAGTGATACCACGGTCTGACTGGTCGTCGTTGAGAGTGTTGAAGTAGTAGTCGCCCGAACCGCTTCCGTAACCTGTGAAGGTGTTATAAAAAGCATTGGCATACACCTCTACGTTGCTCTCACTTGTGAAATAGTTCGACTTAGTGAACTCGGTTTCCGGATCACTATTGAGAACTGAGCAACTTGCAAAAGCAAGTGCTGCAACTATAAATAAACTTATCTTTTTCATATTCGTGAATTTTCTAAAATTAAACATTTCTTTCATATTTGCGTTGTGTTACATTTTAGAATTCAACTTGCACACCAAAACTATAGGTACGAGTGATAGGCTCTGTACGACCCCAAACACCATTAGCGTAAGAACCTACACCGGTATTTATTTCCGGGTCGAGACCATACTGACGAGTGTGATTAACGAGGTCGCATGCATTGTTGATAGAACCATAGATACGAATCTTCTCGATATATGCCTTACGAGTAATATCGCGCGGGAGAGTGTAACCGATAGTTACGTTCTTCAGACGCAGATAAGCCATGTTAACCAAGTACTTGGTCTGCGGATAGAAGTTGTAACGGCCATTGTTAAGAACCGACGAAGAGATAGTTCCGAGTCCGGCACCGCCACCATAGAGAGCAGGATATTTAACCGATTGGTCAACGGTATTGTTATCTATCATCTCTTGAGTAACGTAGCTCATCTGGTGAGCATAGATACCATCAACACCACGCATGAACGGCATCACGAACGACGACTGTGTCCACATATCGCGTTTACCAACACCTTGGAAGTAGAGGTCGAGGTCGAGAGCACCACCTTTACCCTTGTTGATGTTGTAGTCGAAGCCTGCGCGGAGCGAGTACTGGAAGCGGGGAGTGAAGTTACCTATCTTGATAAGGTCGCCGTGGTCTTCAGGAGTACCCTTGCCTGCGTCAATCTTACCATCGCCATTTTGGTCAACGAACTTGATATCACCAATGCCATAAACGAACTTACCCGACTGCAGACCGGTCTGGTCAGCAATACCTGCTGCATAGCCGTTTGCAGGATCGCCACCTACGAAATCTTCAGCAGTGAAATAGCGGTCGGTCTCGAAGCCCCATATCTCGCCATATTCCTTACCTGTGTAGTTACCACCGATAAGATTGTTGCTGTCCCACTCGGTAACGACTGTCTTATAGTCGTTGAGGTTAGCAGTAGCATAAACAGTCCAATCGCCGAAGGTCTGACGCCAATCGATGGTGAGTTCCCAACCACGCGAGCGCATCGAACCTGCATTCTCGTAAGCTGCACTTGCACCAAGCACTGCAGGCATTGCCTTACCCGGAGCAATCATGTTGCGGTTTTCACGCTGGAACCAGTCGAAACTAACGTTGAGAGCGTTGTTCAGGAAACCAAGGTCAATACCTACGTTAGTGGTGGCGATGGTCTCCCAAGTAAGCGATGAGCCTACGAGTTTAGGCTGCGAGAAGGTGTCGTACTTCGACGAACCGGTGCCAAGCCAGTTGACGCCGTTGGTTTGCTTCGACATAGTAGCAAGGAACATATTGCTGCCCACATCCGAGTTACCGATAGTACCATACGATGCACGAACCTTCAAGTTGCTTACATACTGCTTAGCCGGCTCGTAGTAAGCCTCTTCTGAGATACGATAACCTGCCGAGAACGAGGGGAAGAAAGCACCCTTCGAACCATCGGGGAACTTCGACGACCAGTCGTAGCGGCCGTTCAATTCTAACAGGTAGATACCCTTATAGTCGTAGTTGATACGTCCGAACAGACCGAGAGAACCACGTTTGCCTTTTGCATGAGAATAGTTGTACATCTCGTTAGAGAGTGCAAGTTCAGGCATGTTCGGGTCCATGATAGCATGGGTCTCGAAATAGAGATACTCGTAGTTGTATTTATCGAGGTTACCACCAATCATCACATTGAGGTTATGCACATTGTTAAACGAGTTGTTGTAGTTGAAATAAGCGTTGGCTATGTGTTGGAAAGCGAACGAACGGTCAGTCTCAACCCAAGTAGTAGCACCTGCTATGTTCGACGGAGCTGTCGGGTAAAGCGACCATGTATTATATACATTCGAAGGCAGACCGTCGCCTTTATAACGCGAGGTAGAGTTAACAAAGGTGTAGTCGGCATTGAAGGTAAAGCCGTGCGAGAAGTCGATTTTGAAGAAACCATTAGCACGCATCGACATGTAACGACGTGTAATATCGCCACCGGTGTTACGTCCACCAATCATTGTACGAGCATCCCACTTGTCGCCGTTAGCGTCAACGAAGTAGCCGTAAGGACCGAAGAACGAACCCCAACGCCACAAGTACTGATAAGTACCGGCACCGCGGGCATAAACCGAGTTGAAGTTCTTATCTGAATACGAGAAACGTCCACCTACAGTCAACCAGCTCTTAACCTGACTTTGTACGTTGATAGTAGCATTGTACTTGTTGAGTTTGTCAGGGCGGAAGTTGGCCAAACTCTGCTCATGGTCGTAACCGAGCGAGAGGTAATACTGAGTCTTACCAGTGTTACCCGAGATAGATAGGTTATGTTGCTGCGAAGGAGCGGCATTATTGAAGAATATACCTGCTACATCCCAGTCGGCATAATAACCGAGTTCGTCGTAGTCAACGCCATCGATTATCTCTTCGTAACCTTTCTTGTAGTTTTCTCCATATTGGGCTTGCCATTTGCCTACCATTTCCCAGAAATGTTGTCCGGCTGCCGAAGTCTTATCGAAGTAAATACCGAAAAGCTCACTTGCATCGCCGTTGCGGTCGTTTGCCTGAAGCATAGCCTCTGCCTGACGAGCCACATTCGAATAGGTAGGAAGAACGGTAGCCTGGCTCCAACCGAAGTTGTTAGAGTAAGAAACCTTGAACTTACCTTCATCCTTAGCCGACTTGGTGGTGATAAGTACTACACCAAAGGCAGCCTTAGTACCATAAATAGAAGTGGAGGCAGCATCTTTCAACACCGATATCGACTCGATATCGTTAGCATTGAGCGAAGCTAATGGGTTGAAGTTGTCGGTAACGTCCATCGGAATACCATCGATTACGTACAACGGACGCGAGTTACCGTTCACCGAACCGATACCACGAATTTGCACCGTAGCGTCCTCGTTGATATCACCATTTACCTGTGTGATAGTCAGACCTGGAACAGCACCTTGCAAAGCCTTGGTTACATTGGCTTGCGATTTCGACTCAAGTGTCTTACCTACATCGACAGTAGAAACAGCACCCGTAAGGTTAGCTTTCTTCTGAACGCCATAGCCCACTACCACCAACTCGTCGAGAACTGTGTTATCCTCTTGCAGAACAACACGCATACCATTGACGGCTTTTAGCGTAACGGCTTTATAACCTACATAAGAGATTCTCAACTGGGCATCTTTAGCAACCTGAAGCGTAAACTGCCCATTGAAGTCACTGATAGTACCACTTGTGGTACCTACTTCTGAAATGGCGGCACCTATTATAGGGTCACCATTTGTGTCAACTACTATACCACTTACGGTCTGCTGAGCAAACATCGACAAACTGCAAGCGAATAGCACGACAACAAGAGAGAATAGTTTTCTCATGGTCTTTTTGATTTGGTTAATAATAAGTTAATATAAAGTGTTATTGTGAATTGTGTTTTGTTTTTATATCCGTACACTCACAAAATCAGCAAAACGGATAAAATCAAAAGCAAAAATACATAAATTATTTTTTTTAGCAAACGTTTATTTGCTAAAAAATGCGTATTATGTTCAAAAACATAAAAAATAAAGGTAGTGCTTAACGCACCACCTTCATTGTTGTCTGAACATCGTTGCTGATTAATCGAATGATATACATTCCGCTTTCGAGATTCGAGGTATTAACTTCTGAAGCCTGACGCTCTGAATATACGAGTTGACCGGTTGTAGTATATACATACACATCGTAAGGCGGAAGCACCTCTGTAGGCTCTGCCGTGTTCTCGACAGCCGTACCCGAGAAGTCGAACGAGTCGGCAGGATTGGGCAATGTTAGTTGTTTGCCGGTGAATATCAACACCTCGCCGGGTTTAAGTGTATAAGTAGAAACCGTTGCCTTAGAGCCCGCGAAATAGTCGTACCATGTGCCAGAAGGCAAACTGATAACGTTGTTGTTAGTGGCAGAGAAATTGCCGGCTACAAACACATCGTTACCCCATTGAATGGTTCTTACAGCCTTGCCTGCTCCCACGTTCACTGCCGTCGGATTGCCTGCGAACACCTCCGGCATCAGGCGAGTACGAAGCTGAATTATCTGCGCCGTCTTCTGATATGCCCCCATACGGTCGGCGTTTTCGAACCACCCCATATCAACCGGACTCGCCTTGGTCTGCATCTTCACCTCCTCGTTGATATATGTAGGAACATTATCCTTCCCGTAAGCGTCGTATCCGTCTTTGCCCCACTGCCCTTTGGCGTTTTGGAACTTCGAATAGTCGTAGCCTAACTCATCGTAATGGTAGAACAGGTGCGAGCCGTTGAGTAAGCAGAGGAATGCCATGTTAAGAGGAACACGAGCGCAGCGGTCAGCCTCGCTTGTCTGCAGATTGCCCTCACCCCACATTTTAGCCTTGGCAAACGGACGCTCCTCGTCGTGGTTGTTGCAATAACTTACGTAACCGTCTTGGTTAGCACCGCTCAGGTCGTCGTCTTTGAGCCAAGCACCGGCGGTTTGAGCATAGACGTAGGAAGTGTTCTGCCAGCACAGCATACCTGCCGAGACGAGTTTCGGGCGGTCGGAACCCATGCTGTTGCCCCAATGCTCGAGCATCATATAAGCATCTTTCGAAACAGCCTGCACACCATTCTGATAGTAATCCTTAAGATTATCAACAGCATTGTAGGTTGTGCCGCACAGACCATGACTCAGGTCAAGACGATAACCATCGATTTTGAACTCTTCAAGCCAATACTTAAAGGCACGTATGAACATCTTATGGGCAGGCTCGAAATTATGATTCCAGTCCTCATATACATTATCCGGATGAGGAGCCGAAACATTAAACCACGGGTTATTCTTGAGGTCTGAGCCATAGGGATAGAGTTTATTCATAGGGTTAAGACCGGTAGCATGGTTGAACACCATATCAAGAATAACGGCTATACCGCGTTTGTGGCACTCGTCGATAAACTGCTTGAGTTGCTCTGCACTACCGTAAGCCTTGTCAACAGCGAAATAATGGTTGGGCGAGTAACCCCAGCTATTATTGCCGTCGAACTCGGTTACCGGCATCAGTTCTACGGCGTTAACACCCAAACCTTCGATGTAATCGAGGCGTTCCATCAGACCACGGAACGAACGGAAAGGAGTGAAGTCGTAAACCCATGTCTCGTAGATGATAAGGTTGTTTTTGTCAGGACGGCGGAAGTTCTTAGTGGCATCCGACCACGGATATTCGGTCTTACCCGTTTGTATCACTGTCACGTATCCGCCGTCTGCCTCATCGGGATAGTCCATCAGGTCGGGGTTGACGGTCTTGGGTTCCCACTTGTCGTCGGGATGAAGCAACTTTTCAGAGAACAAGTCGGATATATATTTCTTCACTCCGTCGGAGCGGACAACAAGATATTGGAATGCATACTCCTTTTGCGGTGTAAGCCCTGTTATTTCGCGCCAGAAGTAGTTGCCGTCTTGGTAGAGTTGCGACTCAGACGATGGCGTCCAGTCATTGAAGTCGCCCACCACATATACCGCCTTAGCCGATTCTGTCTTACTTGCAGCATAGGTAGCAAGAGTTACTTTGGTTGGGTCTGACTCATTGTAGTATATACCCATATCGATGCCTGCCGGACGAGCTTTTTGAGTGCTTGGCTGCATTATCGACACTATTTTCTCGTCAACCACGGTCTGACCATTGGCTGTTGCTGTCAGTTTGAGATGAGTGTCGGCATTCGTAAAGTTATGAGAGTAAGAGAGTGTTGTACCCGTTTCGGTTTTTACCACAGTACCGTCGATTGACAAACTCATCTCTGCACTTACTGTCGCTGCACATTCGATATTCATTGTTTGTGCCGACTCGAGCAACAGATGAGAAGCAGGAGTGGCTATCTTTGCGACCAACTCGCCGCTTTGTTCCACAAAATAGACGAATATATCCTGATTTGCTGCCGTCTTTCCCTCTTTTGTATTGGTCTTTTGCCCATCGTTGAAAACGAAGCAGAGTCCTGTGATATTTCCCGACCCCTTATATCCATAGAACTCTTTAGCATTCGGGGTTATTTTAAGTTCCCAATTACCTTCAGCGTTTTGAGTCATCTTGCACTTATCGGGGTAGTTGAGCCAAGAACCGATTGTGTTTTGCCATGTGCTTTTACCAACAATAAGTCCGGTATGTGCATAACAAGCCTTAGCATTTTTCATACCCCCATTACCTTCATTAGGATTAAAAATAACGGTAATTTCACCCTCGTAATCAACGGGGATAAACGCAGGAACAGTAGTTACCTGAGCAAACATTGCGGTGCACAGAACCGACAATGCAACAAAAAATATACTTCTCTTCATAGTACTATTGATTTTGTTATGGTGCGCAAAGATAAAATATTTTGTAGAAATATGCAAGATAAACTTTGCAATTTTTACAGATATTTAACTCAAATCGGTCATTAGATTCAGGATAAAACACGCCGGCATCTGTTGTAACAAAAAAGAAAAGCATGCCTTGCGGCATGCCTTTCTTCTTTATCACTCTTACGAGGTGTTATTTTACTATAGCCTTGAACGGTTCGTTGCCAATCATTACTATGTACAGACCGTCAGCTACAGGTATGCGAACCTCGCCGTTGCCTGTTCTGAGGGTTACAAGTTGTCCGGCAGCATTGTAAACGCTTACCTCTTGTGTGCCGTCGAAGCGAGCAACGAGAGTGCTGTTCTCTACTACCAGAGAAGCTGTAGCGTCAACCTGATCAAGAGCTGTAGTCTCTTTATGAGCTACGATGGTCAGTTTAGCCATATCAATAGCAATGGTGTAGATACCCTTGTCGAGTTTGAACGAGTTGTTAGCTATCTTAACGAATGTTGCAGGAACATCGTTCTGGAGAGCGAAGCCGTCTTCTTCAGGACCGAAGCGGTTGTCGTTAACGGTTGCCCAATCGTCGGCATTCTCACCCAGCTTGGTAGTAACACCGAAGTATGCAACGTCAGCATCGCCGTCGGCTACAGTAGTTTTAACTGTGAATAAGCCAGCACCTAACGATGTCATTTCCTGACCGAGGTTAGCTGCCCAACTGTAGTTGGTGCCTTCTACATGACCTATCAGGTAAACCTTATCAACTGCAGGCTCATAAAGCAATTCAGCTGTAGCCTCAGGAGCGTCATCACCTACTATGTAAGAATAAACGATACGATACAAACCATCTTGCTCGATGGTGAGAGTTTCGTTACCTTCGGCAGGATAGCTCTCTTTCCAAGCATGGTTAACAGCAACTTTGTACTCGTAAGTACCGGCAGCCACCTGTTTCTCAACAACGAGAACGTAAACACCTTCGATGAGAGTCATATCGTTGTCGGTAGATTCTACAGCCCAGTCTTCTGTGCCGTTCATGATAGCGGCATTACCAACTATGGTGTAAACTTTCTCATGAGGAGTATCGCCTTCCTTAACTGCTACGGCTGTTGCAGCCTCACCACCGAGAACGTATGTGAAGGTTACGGTATAAGTACCATCCTCTTCGATTACGAGTTGCGAGTCATTGCCCATACCATCAGGTATCCAGCCAGTACCGTTCTTTACTACTTTGAAGGTGTATGTCTTGGCTGCGAGCTCAAGATGCTCCTTAACAAGAGTAGCTACGCCGTCGGCAACTGTCATCTTATTAGCTTCGTCTGAGCCATCCCAGTTAGAACCGAGAAGAGCAGACTCACCTGCTATTACATAAACATCATCTATCACGCCGGTTTCAGCCTTAACGCAAATCATACCGGTTTCGGCGTTGTACTCGATAGTTACATCTTGCTCCTCAGCGAGTGTGAAGCAGATGTTCTTACCACTATTACCTGTAAGTTCGGCTGTCGAGCACTCCTTGTCAACATTGTCGAAGTTAGCCTCCCAGTTCCAGTCGCCCTTGGTGATCTTGAACTCGTAATTACCTGCGCTCAAGTGGAGAACCACCTTACCGTCAACCAATTCGTTGCCTGCCGGATTCCAACCGTTCATCGAACCTGCTACGTAGTACTTAACTACCACTGTGCCGGAAGTCTTAACAGCATTAGCAGCAAGAGTCTCTTTGCCATCGAATGTGAAGGTTACGGTATAAGTACCATCCTCTTCGATTATGAGGTGATTATCACCCTGACCTTCCTTCGGCAATTGGAATACATCCCATGAGTGGTTACCTACAACTTTGTACTTGTAGTCGCCTGCAGTAAGGCTTACATTCTCCTTAACGAGTTTGTAAGTGCCGTCTTCTTGCTTAGCCATTTCGTTAACTGCGTCGTTAACATCCCAGTTCGAACCGGCGAGTTTAGCATCACCTACGATAGTGTAAACCATCTGAGGAGCATCAGGCAACTTGCAGTCTTCTGAGAGAACTGCTGTACCGTCGGTCCAGATGTAGCATACATCGGCTTCGATGCCTTCGAGGTTCTGAGTCTTAGCATTTTCTGTTCCGTTCGAGAAGATAACGTTGGCACCCTTCTTCAAGTCGTAGCTGTAGAAGCCGTCGGCAAGAGATGCAGTGATGTCGTCGCCGGGGAATGCAGCGGTGATAGCCTGAGGTATCATTGCTGTTTCAGGAGTAACAAACAAGCTCGGGTTCTTTACCATCTCCCATGCATATACATATACTTTCTCCCATCCTGTTACAGCAAACTTAACCTTAACTGTGTTTGCGGAAGGAAGTGTACCGTCGCAGTCTTCGTCAACTACGGCCTTGTCGGTTGACCATACATAGCATACATCGGCATTGATACCTTCAAGATCCTGAGTCTGAGCGGTACCGTTGTTGAAGATGATGTTGGCACCCTTCTTCAAAGCGTACTTGTAGAAACCATCGGCAAGACTTGAGGTAATCTCGTCGCCGGGCCAGCCTGCTGTCAGAGTAACGGTCTTTGGAGCGGCCTCCTCTGAATCAGCACTACCTGACTCCATGTACCATGCGTAGGCATATACTTTCTCCCAACCTTCTACAGCAAACTTAACATCTACTGTCTCGTAGGCCGGAGTCGTCTGTATCTTACCATCGCAGTCCTCATCAACTACGGCAGCATTGTTCGACCATACAGAGCATACATCAGCGTTAATCTCGGTGATATCCTGAGTCTTGATATCTCCACCATTCGAGAAGATAACATTGGCACCCTTCTTCAAGTCGTAGCTATAGAAGCCGTCGGCAAGAGAGGCGGTGATGTCGTCGCCGGGGAATGCAGCGGTGATGTCCTTAGGAATCATTGCTGTTTCAGGAGTAACAAACAAGCTCGGGTTCTTTACCATCTCCCATGCATATACATATACTTTCTCCCAACCGGTTACAGCAAACTTAACCTTAACTGTGTTTGCGGAAGGAAGTGTACCGTCGCAGTCTTCGTCAACTACGGCCTTGTCGGTTGACCATACATAGCATACATCGGCATTGATACCT
>JAFSTG010000101.1 GCA_017450605.1 Paludibacteraceae bacterium
CCATCATTGCTACGTTCTCCGACGAGAAGCCACGCATGTAAATCTCTGAGTCGCCCCAGCCACCACCTTGCTTGTTGGCATGAACACCCGGGGTGTTTTTCAGAATCTCGGGGAACTCTTGAGTGCCGAGGCGCTCCTCTATCTCGAGGGCGGAAACCTGACTGACGGCAACAGGCGTCTTGCGCTGAATTGCCATCTGTCCGGTGATGGTAACGTCGTTGAGTCCGATAGCCTCGCTCTCCATCTCTATGAGTCCGAGGTTCTGCTTGTTGGCACGGAGTTCTTGCGTAGCATAGCCCACATAACTGAGCTTTAGCTTAGCATTCTTGTTGACGGTAAGGGTGAAGTTGCCATCGAGGTCGGTTACGTTACCATTGGTGGTACCATCCTCTATGACACTCACACCAATCAGCGGTTCGCCTGAGGTCTTATCAACCACAGTGCCGCTCACTTTGAAATCTTGCGCACACACTATTACAGCGGCAAGAAGCAAAAGAAAAAGTGAGATTTTACGCATAAAAATTAAAATTGGATTATGAATTTTTCTTATTTTGTAAATTATTGATTTATAGTTTATTACAGGGTGATAACAGGTAGATGACAGGAAATAGACAGGAAGATGACAGGAGAGAAGTGCTGTTAACGCGATATGACACAAGTAGTTATGTTGATTTTTAATAGTGCTGATTTTTGTTACTTCCGTCTAATTGCTTTTTTCAGTACGGGTTCGAGTTTGTCGGCGTAAGCGCGGAAGCCGTAGTCGGTGAGGTGAACACCGTCAACCGTACCTTCTTCGTCGCGTCCGCTGAAGCCGTCGCATGTTACGTAATATAGTTGCTTTGGGTTCTCTTTTTTCAGGCGGAGATAGTTGCGGTGCCATGCAGCGTTCTTGCGTGGCAGGTAATCGCGGAAGTAACTATCGTGTTTAGCGTAAGGATACATAAGTCCTTCAACCATCACAATAGGTACATCAGGTCTCAGAGTACGTAGTATTTTAACAAAACCGTAAGTTAGAGTGTCGCACATCATCTCGGTGCAGTTAGGTACAGGGTCGAGCACAAAGCAAGCCACATCGTCGATGGTTGCCATAAGTCGTGCCATGCAATAGTCTAATTTCCCTTCGCCGGAGGTGGCAAGATTAACGCACTCGATATTCAAATCGCGCTGTATGATAGCTGTAGGCACCATACCTGTGCGCGAAGCACAACCTCCCTGCAGAATGCTTGTACCATAGAAAACGATGCGTTTGCGACGCGGGTTGTCTGTTCGTGGTTGCTGCAGTATGGCATTGGAATCGACTCCTATCTGTAACCAGTTGATACCATCGTAGAGCGGTAGATAAATCATGAACTCGTGCATTTCGCCGTCGAGGTTCTCGACATAGACCTTACTCTGTATGCTGTCGGTTTTGTAGTTCTTCTCTTGCGGGCGCGCGGTATTGACATATTCCCATTTGCCTTTATGGTTGAGCATATAGAGGTCGGTTCCTTTAATGCCTGTCATTGCCATGTGCTGCATGTGGAAGTTATATCGTATGTTGTAATGTGCACCTATGCGAGTGGAGTTGGTGGCAAAACGGATAGCGATACCGGCAGAGTGGGTATAAAGCCACCATTGATTGTCGCGCAGA
The DNA here is from genome assembly GCA_017450605.1 of Paludibacteraceae bacterium. Lineage (GTDB taxonomy): Bacteria > Bacteroidota > Bacteroidia > Bacteroidales > Paludibacteraceae > Colicola. The sequence continues at coordinate 1,631 of JAFSTG010000101.1, forward strand.
CTGTCTTTCATATATGCGGGTACGCGAGTATAGGTCTCGAAGGTGTTGTCCCAACCTTTGTTGATGATTCTAAACTCAGATGCATCAACATAACGCAACTCAGGCTTGTCGTCGGCACGACAAACAGTTGCCATCAAGAGCATCACGCTCGAAAGGAATAGATAGAGATGTTTCATGATTTCTAAATTCTTATTTCTAATTGCTTATTTCCCACAGATTAGACGGATTTTATTACGGATTGTTCAGATTAAACAGATTTTTTAATTTCAAATTTCAAATTTCTCCCTTAACCTCAACCTCTCACTTCTCCTCCAACTTATTGGTGAAATAGAAGTCGGTGTCGGGTAGCAAAGAGGGGTAGAGTATTTTTATCAGGTCGGAGAGTATCAGTTCGGGGTGTGCTACACCTTTTTCCCAGAAGTCGTTGCCTCCAGTCGGGTTGGTTCGGCGGTTGAAGTTATACACTTCTTTGTTCTTGTACGAGCGGAACCATGTATGTTTCTCGTCGATTTCGCTTAGTTCGTCGAGTGTACGAGCTGAGGCTCCTACCCATACGTCAGCCTCACTGAAGTTGCTTATCACACTTTCGGTGGTAAGTGGCAGCGAGAAGGCAGAGGTGTTGTTTTGATATAGGTAGTCGGCACCGGCATCGCGAAAGAGAACTCCCATAAAAGTATTGCCCGACGGCATGTACCAAGTGCCACGGAAGTTGTTGCCCGACATGATAGTGCGTTTATCGGTGATGCCGGCTGTGGTTTGCTTAAGTCGAAGATATTCTTGTTCTACTTGTGCGAATATAGAATCGGCTTGCCTGCGGCAC
>JAFSTG010000001.1 GCA_017450605.1 Paludibacteraceae bacterium
AGGCATACAGCATAAGCGCTGGAGCCAAACCGAAGGTTATGTCGTCGGCAAGCGAATCGAGTTCTTTACCTATCGGACTGCTTACCTTCAGCAAACGTGCCGACATCCCATCGAAGAAATCGAACACAGCGCCAAGCACTATCAGCAAAAATGCCATCTCGAAACTATCATTCAGAGCAAACACTGTTGCTGTCGCACCTGACAACAAGTTGCAACACGTAATAATATTAGGAATATGTTGTTTGAATTTCATAATTCAACTATTAACCTTGCATCCGCCGGTGGGCGGACTAAAAAAGTCTATTCTACCTTCTTATCTTCTTTTCTTCCGTAGTTTTCATTAACCTTGCGCCTTACAAACACCGTTACGGCAACTGTGGCAATACAGCAGGCTATCACCATCCAGAAGAAGTTTTGGTAGCCGAGAGCCTCCTGTATATAGCCGGCAAACATACCCGGTATCATCATCGAAAGGGCCATAAATGCAGTACAGATGGCATAATGGGCTGTTTTAAACTCACCCTCAGAGAAATACATCATATATAGCATATATGCTGTAAAACCAAAACCATAACCGAACTGCTCTATTGCGATGGCTATTGAGATAAGTACGAGGTTAGTGGGCTGAACCATACTAAGATAAACGAAACTGAAACATGGCAAAGTCATGCATGCAGCCATCCACCACATCGAACGTTTCAGTCCGACACTCGAAGCAAATATGCCGCCTAATATGCCTCCAAGCATAAGGAATGCCACACCTATCGTGCCATAAACCACACCCACTGTCTCCGTGCTAAGTCCTAAACCACCTGCCCCTGTTTCTGCCACAAGGAAGGGGTTTATCATCTTAATGAGGAAAGCCTCAGGCAGACGATATACAAGCATGAATACTATTGCGAGCCATATACCGGGTTTACGGAAATAGGTAACAAATGTTCGACCAAATTCAGAAAATATCGCTTTGGCGGAAGTTGTCTTTCCCTCCAAACTCGATTTGTCGGAATCCGGTTTGGGAAGGAAAAACACATGCCACAAACTTATAAGTGCAAATATAACCGAGGTTATAAGCAGTGTCAGTTGCCAAGCAAGGGGTATGTTGCCTGTTTTTGTCTCAAGCAGCCCTGCTATAACAAGCAACACTCCTTGTCCGAAGATGCTCGACAGACGATAGAACACCGAACGTGCGCCTACGAATGCTGCCTGCTGATGTTGCGTGAGTGCCAGCATGTAGAAACCATCGGCAGCAATATCGTGAGTAGCCGAAGAGAATGCAGTGATGATAAACAAGACGAGCATCACCGTAAACAACGAAATCGGCGTCTCATGAGCGGCTATCATCTCGGCTGAAGGATGCGGAATAGTGAGCGTCAGAAGAACGAATGCCGCTGTCATAAGTATCTGCATGGCAAGTATCCACCACCGTTTTGTCTTTATTATATCCACAAACGGGCTCCAAAACGGCTTGATTGTCCAAGGCAGATACAAGAGCGAGGTAAACAATGCCATCTGACCATTAGGCACACCCATCTTAGTAAACATCATCACCGAAATGTTGTTCACCAAGAAATACGGAATACCTTCAGCAAAATAAAGTGTTGGCACCCAAAGCCACGGATTGATATTCTTTAGCGATTTCATCTTTTAAATGAATGTTATTTATCCGTCTTCTGCGAATTTTAATAACTACCTGTTATTCTGTAGGAATATCTTTATTCACATTCTTCGAACCAAACAGAGCGTACCAAAGAATGTAGAGCAAAGCACATATCGTTACCACATAACTGCCAAGATAACCTATACCATCGGCTACCCATCCTTGCAACAGCGGAATTATACCGCCACCGCAAACCAATGCCATGAAGATGCCCGAAGCCGCAGGCGTGTATTTGCCTAATCCTTCGGCGGCAAGATTGAAGATAGCTCCCCACATAACCGAAGTGCACAAACCGCAGAGGAACATCACTATCATGCTAACCGGCAATTCTACACCCTTAAACGAGATAACCCAGGTCTCGGGGAAGAACATAACACAAAGCAGAAGCACAATTGCGCCCAAAGCCACCGATGCAAGCATCACCTTACTCGACACCTTTCCACCTACGGCGCCGCCGATAAGACGGCCGCACATCATCATAAGCCAATATAATCCGACCACAGTTCCGGCAATTGCTGCGCCTACCGCAGGGTTATTCGACATATAAAGGTTTGCCATGTTTGGAATGCCCACTTCAACGCCTACATAGAAGAATATTGCCAAAGCACCGAGAACAAAATGACGGAACGACAAAGGCGAATGAGTATCTTTCTGCTTATTGGCACGTTGCTCTGCAGTCTCGAGATGAGGCTCAGGTATATTGGTAAACAGAATAATAATAAAAGCAAGAAGGAATATACCCATAGCTATCATCATAGCAGGAGCAGCATCACTAACCGAAGCAGTCTCGATATTTCCTCCGATAAGATAACCGAGCAGAATAGGAGCAAGCGTACCACCTATCGAGTTGCACGAACCTCCGAACTGAATTAGCTGATTTCCGCGGTTACCTCCGCCGCCTAATGTGTTGAGCATCGGGTTTACCACAATATTGAGCATACACATTGAGAAACCTGCAATAAACGCACCGAGCACATATACTCCGAACGACTCAACATATCCAGAAAGCCACTGAACGCCTACACCTACAAAACCTACTGTTACGGCTGCAAGCGAAGTGAACTTATAACCCTTGCGTTTGAGGATTATACCCGCCGGAATACCCATGCATGCATACGCAATAAAATTAGCGAATGTGCCGAGTTGCGACAAGGCATTGCTGGCGTTAAACTGATTTTTTACTATTACACCCATCGAACCGGCAAAATTGGTAACGAATGCAATCATGAAGAAGAGTGCAAACATCACTGCAATAGGCAGTATGTTGCTTTTTTGTTGTTTACTCATAGATTTATATTTTAAAAATTGTCAATTTCAAGAATCTTTGCAAAATTACATATTTTTTTCAAAACACAAAAATAAGTAGCTGGTATTCACTTTTCACCTTTCACCAGCCATTGCTGCAAAAACTGCCATTTGCGCATATACAAATGCTTGTAATTGCTACGCTTGCGAAGGAAATGGTTGTCGTCGGGATATATCTGCATATCAAACTGCTTGCCGGCTGCCACCAAAGCATCAACATATTTCCATGCTTGCTGACAATGCACGTTATCGTCGGCAAGTCCGTGACAGAGCAGCAGTCTGCCGGACAAATTGGCTGCTCTGCCAAGCAACGAAGCATTTTCGTAATTGCTATTTTCTTGCGGACGCCGCATGAAACGCTCGGTATAAGCCGAATCGTAAAGTTCCCAATCGGTAACCGGTGCCACTGCTATACCACAACAGTACACAGCCTCAGGCTCCGACATAGCACATATTGTCATATAACCTCCGTAACTCCAGCCCCATATACCTATCTTGTCGGTATTAACACAAGGCAATGAACGCATGAACATGGCAGTAGAAACCTGATCTTCTGCCTCCAACTTGCCGATATTCATATAGGTAAGCGCACGCCATGCTTTACCTCGGGCACCCGTTCCGCGACCATCAGAGCAGACAACAATAATACCCTCCTTTGCAAGAAAATACTCCCAATCGGGTTTCCACACGTCAAGCACCTGTTGCGAATTAGGTCCGCTGTATTGCACCTGCAATACCGGATATTTTGTAGCAGACGACAGTAGCGCCTGCTCAAACCTATCATTGTCGGCCTGCTGTCTCTCCAACTCATCGGGCAACACTATCCACGCATTAAGCTTGTCGCCGCTGCGTGAAGTGAAACTGAAGAAACGTTTGCGGGCAGCATGTAACTTTGCGAACTCGTCTTCTACCCCTTTGTTATCGAGCAGACTACGCAGTTTCTTGCCCTTTGCATTATATAACGTATAATAGTTTGCATGAGTGGCTGATTGGTAGTTATCTATCATATACTTATATGTTGCAGAAAAAGTAGCACGATGCGTACCAACCTGCTCAGTCAGACATACGAGTTTGTCTTTTTTCACATTTAGCGAATACAGGTATCGAGTCATCGGGTCTTTAGATGCAGCTTGGAAGAATAGCGTAGAAGTAGCCTCATCGTATCCATATACTTGCGTTACATCGTAGTTGCCGCGAGTAAGCTGACGTTGCTTTTGTCCGTTGAGTGAATAGAGATAAACATTCCTATATCCATCGGTCTCGTTGACTACTATCATCGAGTTGTCCTGCAAAAACTGCCACTCGTCGATTTGCTCGAAATCGACACAATAATCATCCGACTTCTCAGTATATATCAACTGAGCCACTGCCGAACGAGGATTGGCAATATACATCTCCAATTTGTTCTGATTGCGATTAAGTGCAAAAAGTGCCAGAGCATCAGCCGATTTTGTCCAACGGATACGAGGTATATAACCATCTTCGTTTCCCTGAAGAGATATCGTTTTCTGCGATTTATATAATATGTCATACACAATGGCACTGGCTTTTGCATTCTGCTCGCCTGCTTTGGGGTATTTTAGCGAATAGTCGGCTGGATATTTGCCATGCAGAAACTCCTGCCATGCAAACTTCTCCACCTGCGACTCATCGAGACGCACAAATGCCAACTGCTTTGAATCGGGAGAGAATGCAAACAAACAAGTGGTTGAGAACTCTTCCTCATAGAGCCAATCAGGAGTACCATTTATCACTTTCCCAACCTCCCCATCAGTGGTAACTGCCACCTCGGTTCCGAAATCGAGTTTGTGCACGTACAAGTTGTTGTCTCGCGAAAAAGCTATGTATCTGCCATTTGGTGAGAATACAGGTGAAGCGGCAGGCGACTCTGTAAGCGGCTTGAGTTCACCGCGCTGAATATTATAGATGTACCAATCTGCAGTAAAACTGCGGCGATATATCTTATGCGAGTTGTTATACACAAGCATATACTTAAGGTCGGTTGACAAAACAAATCCCTCAATGGTATCGAGTCGGATAAACTTTGTCTTTTTGATATCGAAAAGCGTGTCGGCAACCTCGCCCGTTAAGTATGAATATGCTAACACCTTGCCATCGGCAAGCTGCGCATAATGCTCGCCATCAGGCATATTGGTAAATCCCGGTAACGTCTTAGCCTTATATTTTCCGCCTATCAAGTCTGACAGCATTTCAGGCATCTGAGCCATCCCCGATATCATGCTTAAAACTAATATCGCAAACAAAAATGTACGTCTCATATCTTTCTCTATTTCAGTCTCAAAAAACCTATGCCGAAGCGTTCCACGGCTGCTCGCTCCAAATCTTCACGAACCGACGGGTGTGCGATAGCAATCAACGCCTTTGCGCGTTCAGCAAGCGGTTTGTTACGCAAGAATGCTGCTCCGTATTCGGTTACCACATACTGAGTTTGGAAACGAGTTGTTACCACACCTGCCCCCGGTGCAAGTCGTGCCACTATCTTCGATTTGCCCTTCTGAGTGGTTGATGGTAGGGCAATAAAGCATTTACCTCCCTCACTTAACGCAGCACCGTACATAAAGTCGTGCTGACCACCCACACCCGAAATTATAGTTTCACCTATCGAGTCGGCACAAACCTGACCTGTAAGATCAACCTCTACTGCTGAATTGATAGCCATAGCACGGGGGTTCTGACGTATAATCTGAGGGTCGTTGGTCCATGCCACATCGCGGATAACGAAATCGGGGTTATTGTCGATATAGTCGTACAAATGACGCGAACCTAACACAAGCGAACCTACCGACTTGCCGGGAAGTATCTTCTTGAGCGAGTTATCGATTATCCCTTTTTCTATAAGCGGTAATACCCCGTCAGTAATCGCCTCGGTATGCAAACCCAAGTGCTTATGATCACGCAGTGCATCGATAACGGCATTAGGGATACCTCCCACCCCAATCTGAAGAGTTGCGCCGTCTGGTATCTCGGCAGCTATCAGTGCACCTATCTTGCGCTCAATCTCATTAGGGACAGGAGTAGGCACTTCCACTAATGGCTCGTCGCCACGGCAAACAGCTGCCAGCCGGCTAACATGAATAACCGGGTCGCCGAATGTACGAGGCATGTATTTATTCACTTGAGCTATTACTTTTCGCGAACATTCAGCACCCGAAAAAGCTATGTCAGCCGATATACCGTACGAGCAATAACCATTTTCATCGGGCTCACTCACATTAAGAAAGGTAACATCAACAGGCACCAAACCGCTACGGAATAGCGATGGCACCTCGCCAAGAAAACAAGGGATAGTGTCGGCCACTCCTTCGCGCATTGCATTTCTCAGATTGTTAGGCACAAAAATATTCAGTGCACGAAACGAGTCGATGTATTCCCGTTTGGCGTATGGTGCGTCGTTGGGATCAACACCGAAGCCTACTATTATCTTTACGTCGCGAAGTTCGGCAGCCCTTGCCGTCAGGGCACGAAGCAACACATTGGGTATCGACGTACTGCCTTGCACCACTATCGTTTCGCCCGACTCAACAAGCGCAACAGCCTCCTCCGGACTTACATAATTGACTTGCATAGTACTTATCATTCAGGTTTTACATTTTTGTAATGCTCGTTGAACATCGCCAATCGTCGGTCAAGTTCTTCATATTGATTGTCGCGAATAGCCGACGAACAGCCGCGCAAACCTTCGCGCGAAGCACCGGTTGATGACAAAGCAATAGCCGACACACCATAATATATAAGTTTGTTGAGCAGTTGCGAACCCGTCCAATCCTTATATCCGAAAGTAAAGAAGAATCCATCGCCAACGCGGCGTTCATCGGCATCTTTATCATAAACGACATGGAATCCGTTTTTCTGCATTATAGCCTTAATCTTTTCTGCCCGCCTTGCATACTCTCGCGTATGCTCTACGAAGTTAAGCCTACCTTCGCATGCCGCCTGCATCATCGCTGCCATAGCAAATTGCACCGAATGGGTTGCACCCGACGACAAACTATAGAGCACAATATATACAAAGTTGCGGAGGAACTCGCCATCGTTATTATAACGCTTGCCTATATACGGGAACTTGCGATGTGCCAACATCGGGTTCATTGCCACTATCGCTATACGCTGACCTGCATACGAGAAAATCTTCGACGACGAAATAAGGTGTACGCAGTTATTTGTGTAGCGGCCTACCGAAGGTTGATACGGAGGACAATACGGTAAGCCGCGCTTCTCACGGAAATCCATGTTCAGATATGCCAAATCCTCTATTACGATAACATCATATTTGGTGGCAAGACGGCCTATTATCTGCAATTCTTCTTCTGTCAGACACATCCACGAAGGGTTATTCGGATTAGAGAACAGTATTGCGCCTATCCTTCCGGTTTTGAAATGGCGCTCAAGCTCTTCCTCTAATGCTGCACCGCGGTGATTAACCAAATCGAATGCGTCTATCTTCACCCCTATCACCCGGCACTGCTGCTTCTGAACAGGAAAACACGGGTCAACAAACAACACCGTATCGCGCTTATCGTCTAATTGCGAAATGGTCATATTCAATGCAAAAGTACCCTGCATAGAACCTACCGTAGGCACAATGCAGTCCTCGGGGATGTCGAGATTCACGAAAGCCTTGATAAACTCCGAACCCCAATGTTTAATTTCAGGAATACCGGTTATCACCGGATACTTAGCGCCTTTTCCGGAAAGCAAAGCCTGATGCTCTGCCTCTATTCCGATCGATTCTGAAGCTAAACCGGGCTCGCCAAGTTCCATGTGAACGAACTCTTCACCCGAAGCTTGCTCTATTTCTTTTACCACACCCACCAACTGGCGGATATTTATATTGCCCAATTCATAGGCATTACGCAGACCAAAATCTGTGCATTTTTGGTCTACTAAATGTTTGTTTAATGGAATTGACATGATTGTTTTTGGTATTGATTTAGGGAAATATTCTTTGTTATGATTCGTGGGCAAAGTTACAAAAATTAATTTAATAATGCAAACGTTTTTTGTCAGGTCGCAAAAAAGCATTACCTTTGTGAGCAAAACAAATGGCATGAGTAATAAGGAAAGACTTATAGGTGCACTTAAATCCGAACTATATGAAGGCAGGTCTGCGTTCGACTGGCTGTTTCTTGCCACAGGACTTGCAGTGCAACTTGTTGTGTTCTTCATCCACGGCGATGGTTACTTGTCGCTCGTTAGCGGCATAACAGGCATTTTTTCAGTCATTCTTTGTTCGCAAGGCAAAATATCAACCTTCTTTTTCGGATTCATACAAATAATAACCTACCTCATTCTCGTGCTCGGGCAAAACCTGTATGCTGAAGTTGGATTGATCATCTTCTACCTCCTCTCGCAGTTCTATGGCATCTACGCATGGCGCAAAAGATATAAGATTTCTGAAGATACTACAGCCGACAGCGGACTTGTCACCCGCCGGTTGTCAACCCTGCATTTCGCTCTCATTGTCGCAGCTGTAATTATGATATCATGGCTGTTAGGTTACCTGCTTCGGTTGTTCACCAACGACACACAACCCTACTTGGACTCCTTCACCACCATACCGGCTATTGCGGCACAGATTCTGATGGTTACAGCCCACCGTGAGCAATGGTTCCTATGGTTATCGATTGATGTGCTTTGTGTTATATTATGGATACGCGCTGGCGATTGGTGTCTTGCTGCACAATATTGTTTTTGGTGCGCCAACTGCATCTACGGCCTCCGCAAATGGAACAAACGCAGTGTTTAGAGGATACTGATTTCTAATTTCATATTTCAATTTAAACTTTCATATTTCAATTCTGCATGTCTTTATCCATTCTAACCGATAGTATCCACAAAATAGCCTATTCTACCGATGCCGGTGTTTATCGCGAGATTCCTTACGGAGTAACATACCCTCAGTCAGCCGACGACATCCGCCTGCTGCTCGAGGATGCAAAGCGTCGCTCCACAAGTCTTATACCCCGCGCCGGCGGCACATCTATTGCCGGACAAGTGGTAGGAAAGGGAATAGTGGTTGACGTTAGTCGCCACCTTAATCACATACTTGAAATCAATAAAGAAGAGAAATTTGCCATAGTCGAACCCGGAGTGGTGAGAGACGAGTTGAACATCGCCTGCCGTGAATATGGTCTGTTTTTCAGTCCGGAAACATCAACAAGCAACCGCTGTTGCATAGGCGGTATGGTTGGCAACAACTCGTGCGGTACTCACTCGCTCGTATATGGAAGTACTCGCCACCATATTTTAGAAGCCGAAGGCGTACTTGCCGACGGAACCACAGAATTATTCAAAACCTACTCCATTGCACAACTTGAAGAGCGGTTTGGAAACAAATTCTGGGAAAACGAGCGGCACTCATCGCTAATAGAAAACATCTATGCCCAACTGCTATCGTTCGCTTTCAATCCTGCCATTGCACAGCTTATAGCCGACAACTACCCTTCACCCGAACTCAAACGACGCAGTTGCGGATATGCCATCGACGAAACTATAGCCGACTTGACCGACAAAAGAAAACCTGTCGCCGAGCGCACTATCAATCTATGCCGACTCATTGCAGGTAGCGAAGGAACACTTGTGTTCCTCACTAAAATAAAAGTCTCGCTCGATCCGCTACCTGCCCCCTATGTTCTTGCAGTGTGTGCACACTGCCCTACTCTCGATACGAGTTTTCAGGCAAACCTCACGGCTCTGCGCCATCAGCCTACGGCTATCGAACTTATCGACTCGCAAATACTCGGGCTCAGCCTACAGCATAGCAATCAATTACCCGAATTTATCAAAGGTATGCCACAAGCATTGCTCGTAAGCGAACTGCGAGACAACGACCCCGAACGACTGCAAGAACGCGCTCAAGCACTTGTCAACGACCTCTGCACCACACACAGTATCGGATTTTGTTCTATACTTCGCGGTGAGGAAGAGGTAGGCCGTGTATGGAAACTGCGCAAAGACGGACTTGGCATATTAGGTAGCATGAAAGGCGATGCCCGCCCCACAGGGGTGATTGAAGATACGGCAGTAGCCCCTGCTGAATTGCCTGCTTATATGAAAGATTTCCGACTGATGCTCGACCGGCTCGGCACCTCATGCGTTTTCTACGGACATATAAGCACCGGCGAGTTGCATCTGCGCCCAATTCTCAATCTTAAGACAGCAGAGGGCAGACGCCTGTTCCGACAAATAGCGGAGCAGACAACACTGCTTGTTCGCAAACACCACGGCACAATAAGCGGAGAACATGGCGATGGCCGACTCAGAGGCGAGTTCGTACCGCTGCTCTACGGCGAAGAGGTCTATCAACTAATGAGGCAGGTAAAGCAATGTTGGGACATAAACGGACTATTCAATCCAAATAAGATTATCGATACTCCTCGTATGGACTACGCCCTACGATACGACGAACGGCAAACCTATGCAGTTGAAAACGAACTCGATGCCGACCAAACATTCTACAATTGGAAAGCCTCGTTCGACGAATGTCATACTCGAGGAGCCACAGGAGCGAAGTCGAATGTTTATGCTATGATGTGCAGTATCGAACAATGCAACGGCACCGCAGACTGCCGAAAGTCGAATCTAATAGGAGGCACTATGTGCCCAGCATTCAAAGTTTCCGGCGATGAAACAAAAGTTACAAGAGCACGAGCCAATGTGCTTCGCGAGATACTTACACGCGGTTACCAAAGCGAAGCTTTTGAGCAAAATGAAACTCACAATACAAAGGGAAAAAGCATATTCCTCAGCAGCGAACTGAGCGAGGTGCTCAACTCGTGCCTCGCTTGCAAAGCATGCGGCAAAGAATGTCCCTCAGATGTCAACATCACCCGACTGAGAGCTGAAATTTTGCAGCATATTTACGACACAGAAGGAATGCCACTCAAAACATGGCTTGTCTCACATCTCGCAACGATAGAAAATTTAGGCTCACTCGTTCCGCACCTCTATAATTTCTTTGCCACAAACCACCTAACCGCAACTTTGCTTAAAAACATTGCAGGCTTCTCTGTCCACCGGCAAATACCCGTTATTTCCACTCGCAGTCTGAGCCGGCTGATTAAGCAAATTTCTCAAAAGAACGAGGCGGGGCGACTGCGAACGGTTTGGCTGTATGCCGACGAATTCTCTTCGCATGAAGATGCGAACGTTTTTATAAATTTTTATCAACTGCTAATAAGGCTCGGATATAACGCTAAAATAGCACCGCTTGGAGAAAGCGGACGAGCAGCAATGTCGAAGGGGAACCTACGATTTGCCAAACGCATAGCCGCAAAAAACATCAAAAAGATAGCTGATTTTGTCTCGGAAGAAACACCATTAGTAGGTATCGAACCGTCATGCATTCTTAGTTTTCGCGACGAATATCCCGACCTCGTGTCACCCGATATGCGCCACACGGCACAACAACTTGCCAAGCATTGTCTGCTCTACGACGAGTTTTTGATTGGCGAAATTAAGGCAGGTAGAATAAATGCCGGCAACTTCACCACTATTCAAGCAGACATATATCTGCACGGGCACTGCCACCAGAAAGCATTAGTCGGAATAGAGAAAACGGCAGAACTGCTCAATCTCCCGCAAGGCACAGAAGTTCACGTCATTCCATCAGGATGCTGCGGAATGGCAGGATCGTTTGGCTACGAAAAAGAACATTACTCAACATCGATGGCTATAGGCGAAATGATACTTTTCCCTGCCGTAAGAAAAGCCATGGAAACAGGTCGAATAAAAGAAAAAGCCACTTTCGTGGCTGCACCCGGAACATCATGCCGGCAACAAATTCTCGACGGCACCGGCATTGTAGCCTTGCATCCGGTAGAAATATTACTTAAACTGCTAAAATAAAAAAAGTTAGTAATATCTAAACAAACAAAGATTTATCATTTTACTAATAAATCGTTGCAAAGATATACTATTTTGCGCAAATCTGCAAATTATTTCTTTTTTAACATCCAAAGTAAGCTAATCAGACATTTATATTTTCTAATAAAAAGCGTTTTTGTTAACTTTGCAGTTCGAATATTACATCCTTTATATTATAACTCATGAACTACACCAATCTAATTTATTGCGTACTGGCCGCGTCGTTACTCGCACTCGGCTTTGCATATTACTTCTATCGTAATATGCTCGGTAAGGATGAGGGAACCGACCTCATGAAAAAGATTGCCAAACATGTTCGCCAGGGAGCGATGGCATATCTCAAGCAACAATACAAAGTAGTAACTATAGTTTTTGTGGTGCTTGCCGTTTTGTTTTTTGTAATGTCGCTTTTCGACTTGCAGAACAGTTGGGTCTGGTTTGCTTTCCTCACCGGCGGATTCTTCTCAGGTCTGGCAGGCTTCTTCGGAATGAAGACGGCTACCTACGCCTCGGCTCGTACTGCCAATGCCGCCCGACAATCGCTCAACTCGGGTCTGCAAGTAGCTTTCCGCTCA
>JAFSTG010000102.1 GCA_017450605.1 Paludibacteraceae bacterium
TATTATCTTTAAGTGTATTTTCTTCTTGCCATTCTCCCCATACATGATTTTCAGAATCCCATTCTCTTTGTAATGTTATATTTTTTTGTTGTATGTTTCGTGCGACAGAATAAATCATTTGTCGTATTTTTGTAGTTGTTACTCCCTGAGTTGTTGTACTATAATTTAGTACTTCGAGAATGGCCGTTCCTTCATACGAATCATAAGTAAGTACTTGCGGATAATATGTAGATGAGTTGTTGCCTGATTTGTTTGTTATTTTAACCAACCAACTACCATTTGTTTTTTGATTATCTATTTTCCAGCCGTCATCAGGTGTTACAACAACATCATCAACTACTATGTTTGAGTTGTTTTTACTTTCTGTTGTTATAAACAAAGTGTGTATTCTTTCTCCTTTCTTGCCTAACTCAGTATTCATAGTTGTTGTATCTGCTTTCAGGTCAAGAGCTGCTTTGACAGCAGAATTGCGTACAGCGTTATCAGAAGTAGCCGACAGTGCGGTGTCAAGTGTTTCCTGATAGAGCGGTGTGCGCAGAGTCCAGCCGCCCCACGAAGTGGTGTCGGTTGATGTCTTATATGTTCCTGTTCGTGTTCGTGTATTAGAAGAGACTCCGTTTCTTTGGTCTTTGACAAGTGTTTGTTGTATTTTCTTTCCGGTCGTTATTGTCCTTGCAGTGCATATAAACCTATAGGTTGCGATATCGCTTCCGGTTTGTATAAGCACTACATCCCATGTTCCTGTGTTGTGATAACTTTTGAGTCGGTTGCTTAGATCGTTGAATGTACCGGAAACAATGATAGTGTTATATGTCTCGTCTTCTACACGCACGAATGCCGACTCTCTGTACTTGTACAGGAAGCCGGTATCTTCAGTAATATAGAGTGCATCTTCAGTAGGTGAATCGACCGCATTGAGTTCGGTCAGGTCTGCGACATAGATAACATCGTGTATCTCGGTAGCTTCGCCTGTGCCGTGTTGTGCCATGAGAGCTTCTACACTTTCTTCAAAGTCGGTTATGTCGTTGGTTGCATGAGTATGTCCGACGTTTGACTTCTGTCTGATGGAGTTTATTATCGTTTTGAGTTCTTCCTCTGAGATATCTTCTTTACGAAGTCTACCAAGTATAGTATCGTATGTCAGTCTTTTTGCCATATTACTTGTTTAGTTTTATTATTATTGTTAAGATGATTGCAGTTAGTATAGTATAGATAATTACTTGTTCTGACAATCTAAGAGTTTTTTTGGTTGTATATGTATTTATGAAGTCGTTGCAGAATGTTTCGCAGTTATTGTTTATCAGTTCGAAACGGTCTCCCTGATAGTTATACAATATATCTTCTATTTGAACGTCTTGTTTTAGTTTATATTTTTTTGTCCTCAGTAGTTTTCTTGTTTTAAGTAATGTCTCAAGAGTAATAACTTCTACTCCATCGAACGTCATGTGAATAACATATTTTGTATTGTTATAATCGAAAGCAATTGCGCTATGAGTAATTAGTGTTGAATTTTCAGAAGTAGTAGTGATCTTGTATATTTTGTCATGTGCTATCATTTTCTTAGTTTGTATGCTACTATTAGATATGTTATGTATGAAATTGTTATCAGTATTGATATAGCTCCGAACCAAATCAATATTTTTTGCCACCAATAGAGTTTATATATCTCTTTGTATTCAATTTTGGTGTCGGTTAGTAATGTTGGTATTTCTTTATTTTTTTCTTTATAAACAGTATCAGTAATGTAGATAGTGTCTATTGGTGATATTGCTTTAAGTAAGAATTTTCCATTTCCTTTAGCAGAAAGCACAGCAGCCGAGTTTTTGTTTTTCACATCTGTCTGCTTATTTCCTCTTGCTTGCGACTCAGTATGTGTTTCTTTCTCGGCGCTGCCGGCTATCGAGTCCATTAAAAGAATGTCTTGCAATGAAATTTCTTTAACCGCGCTATCTGCTTCAAGGATTATTGTATCTTTAATGATTATAGTATCTATTATTGTTATTGTTGTATTAGTTTTTAGCTCGGGATGCCGCGCCAAAAGAGTGTTGAGTTGTCGTTGTGCGCTACATGAACTTAACAGTATAATCAATAATATAAAAGTTTTGTTTTTCATTGCTCTTTTGTGTTAAGAGTATCGAGTATGTAGTCTATAGTTTCTTGTGTTTGATAATAAATGTCTTCGTTAAGATTTTTGAGTTGGAGTTTTATGTCGTATAGTTGATTCCATTTTCCGTCTCCTAAAATATGCTGATATCCATAACGCAAAGCGTTTTTGTAGGCTTCTTTACCGGTTCCAAGCAAGTTAAATATTTTGTAATCTTTAGCTATGTCGAATAGGTTTTTCTGTTCGAATAGTAGGTCTGGCCAGCATTTGGTTTTGTTAGCTAATTTCTCGGCTTGCTTATTGTCGGTTAGTTGTTCGAGTATGTTCATATAATTGCTGAGATACTTGTATTTTAATTCATCAGAATTAAAGCCTACAAGTCCACAATTATATGCGGGTTTGTGTTTGTTATCAGCTCCATAGAGGAAGTTGATATCGCATATTTTAGCAAAATCGAAGCAATTTTGATAGAAATCGTTTCGTGTATGGTCTTCGTCTTCAATTGATTGTATGATAAGGTCAGAGTGCTCTACTCCATATTTAATTATGTCAGTTAGTTTTTGAGTTTTTATGAAAACGTCTGAATCGATATGTATGTCGCCGAGTTGCATATCTTTAAGAGCAAAGAATTTGCCTTGTGCCCAAAGATATGTAGGAGTATTGTTGGGAATGTTAAGCGGATATATTTTCTCGTACGGCAGGTATGATAACATATCTTTTGCGAATTTGTCGGCAAAGAGAATGATATGTTGGTTTAGTTTTTTTAGATAAGCCACACTTGATGCAGAGCACCACAGAGTAGTGATAATTTGCTTTTTGGTGCGAACATCTCTTCTGTTCTGCATCATAGGCTTAGTCCATAGTGAGTGTACGTATCTCATCTTAGTTTTTTTGTGCGTTCATACATGCGATAATGACTATCAGGAATAGAGCAATTACAAACCATTTAGTATATTTATGATACTTATCATGGTCAAATTCTCCGTAAGTACCTTCAGCCCAATATGAGTTATCTAAGAATCCGAGGTCGTAGAGTACGTTTATCAGAATTGTTCTATACTCTGACTGTGTAACAGTAGTATAAGTTCCGTTTGAATAAGTTTGTTTAGTTATCATAATGCAATCTATTAGTTACTATGTGTTTTTTTCGGAATTATTCTGGCTTATTTCAGCCGAAGTGTTTCCGTGTTGTATTTTGAATTTTTGTCCGTTTTTAATTTGAGTTATAACGTTTTCGAGCGAAGCGAGCAATGGTACAGCGAGTAGTATGCAACCGGCTCTTAAGACGCTTCCGTCGATAACACCCATAGGTGGCAGATAGAACGACACAGCAAAGAGGATAACTAAAACACTCCAAGTTGCCCAATACATGGTAATTCTGCGTTTTTTAGTTTTGTTTCTTTTGTCCTCTTTTTTTGTTTTAGTGTCTGTACTCATAATTATAGTTTAGTGCTTCTGCCATTATGAATTTATAGTCTTCATTGCCATTAGGATATCTTCTTCTGGTAATGTATTTTTCTATTTCTCGGCTTTCACTGTTTTCTTGTATGATTACAGTTTGAGTTTCTGTGTCTATTTTTTCGATTTGCCATATCGGTTGTTGTTCCACCGGAACAGCTCCATTGCCGCGCTGGTATCCGGGCATGAGTCGTCCTACATAGGTTTCTTCGTTAAATTCGATGATACAGTCTCCATCGTACTGATATGCATTAGTTTTTGAGCCGTAAATCATATAGTATATTGTTTAGAATTTATAGTCGCAGCCGTTGGCTAAAAGAATAGAGTTTATTTTATTCAAGTTGATGTCTTCGTAAATAAGTCGGCTTGTAAAAGTATATCCGTGTTTGTCGGTACCATAAGCCATCAATAGTTGTTCTATATCGGCTGTGGTTTTATATTTGTTATGGAACTTATTTATTATTCTGAGTTCAGCATCAGCGTTAGTATATCCGTCGAATAGCGAGAAGAATTCTGAAGCTTCTTGTACATACCATGATTTTTCCATTGTTAATTTTGTTTGCGGATCTGTACTTTGTTTGTCAGCAAATACAGAGCCATTATATTCAGGGATGTTGCTCTCAGATTCCTTATTTGTTTGTTGAGAATTTGTTTCTTCTGTTTTTTTATTATTCATGCTATAGATGACTCCGATAATTATTACTACAAATACAGCAATGATTATAATTTTCTTAGTATTCATAATTGTTTGTTTTAGAATTGATAGTTAACGTTGCTATTTGCAAGTATGTTATTTAGTTTTGTTCTTTCGTTAGCGTTGAGTTCTGCTGTGAGCCATTCGTTAAGAGTTTTACTATCTTTAACTCCGAAAGTCTTTATTAGGTAAAGAACGTCGCTTCTTGTAGTCATGTTTGCGAACACTTCGTAAATAGCATCTTCATCTGTTCCTAAGCCTTTCATTGCAGCATAAAGCTTATCAGCGTATGCTTTAGCTTCAACAGGTGTAATATGAATGGCAGCTGTAGAAATTTCCTTATCGAGTGTATCTCCTATTTTCTTTTCTGCGATTTTGTCATCAATTTTCGAGGTCACTCCGGTGAGTTTTAATACTCCCCAAACAACAAGTAAAACAACAATAGCAATTAGTACAATTACTACTATTTTAGTAGTTTTATTGTTTTGGATTTGATTTTTGAAATTATCGAAGTTCATATTACTTTCCGTATTTGTTAATCAAAAATTTGAAAGACATAGTAATAACAGCAGTTAAAACAATTGTTATTGCAATAGAAACAAGTGTTTCGTTAGGAACAGTAACCTTTACTTTCAGTCCGTCTGAAATAAGGTTACCTATCATTGAGTTGTTGTTTGAGTCCATAGTTGTTATAGATTATTAGATTTTATTGGTGTTTGAAATAACGAATTGCTTCTATCAGTATGATGATGCACAGCAAGAATCGGATTTCTTGAAGTATTCTTGTTTGCGGATCAGTCATAGTATCGAAAACGTATGGTATGAAATTTGGGTAGTCGTTATTCTGACAGTTTTCAGTGTCTTTTTGAATTTTGTCGTTCATAATGACCATATTGTTTTTGTTTACCGGTTGTTTTTCGGTTTGCTTCATTCTAATAATATGATTTGCCATAATGTATTTATTTAAGTTTGTATTTAATCATGTAAGCAGTAATAGCAGCGACTATTAAACTTACACAAAGTGAAATTATTATAGTTTTAGCGTTTCTTTTGAGCCAACTTGTTTTTATTTCAAGTTCATCGGGATTGAGTTCTTCTCCGGAGTCAGCGAGAGCTTCTTTTTTTGTTCTATAGAATTTTCCGCTATCTGACTGCCATAGTGTTGAAGGATTTCCCGGTTCAGCTGATACATACATTACTTGCATAGTTATTTCTTTTTATATTTGATGAATATCAGTCCGACAAGTATTACTCCTGCGATTATTACAAACGCTAAGTTGGAGTTTTTGTTGTCATTTATTTTGAAAAAGTCTTTAAGTGTTTCATTGATTATATATGTTCTGTTTGTAGCACCTTCCTGTGCCGAACTGAACATACCTGAGAAAATAGAGCCTATTGCGCTGATAGCACCTGTAACAGCTCCAATGATTGCACTTGCACCGCTTGTAGCGATGTCAGTGCCGAGTTGCATAGCAGTGTTAACTATTTCTCCTGTTGCTTGTATTCCGGCTCCTATCAGATTGGTTTCGTTGTCTGAGAGTTGTTTGTTTTCGGTATTTGTTTGTGCCATATTATACGTCTTTAAGAATGAAAATCATTGCAACAATAAGTACTGCTGTAATAAGTAGTGAATTAAGCATATTATTGAGTGAATTAAGTGTTGTAGAAAGTTGTTTTTGACTTCCTGCAGCATAGGTCATCAATAGCTCTGAATAAGCGTTTGCTGTATCTTGTGTTTCTGCCCCTGACATTTTATTTACTTGTGGATTATCTTTATCCCATTGTATAGCGAGGTCATACATTTTGTCGATTCTTATTTTGTGTCCGATTTTTTTCTCGTCGAGTAATTGTTCTAAGCATTCTATACATTGTTTTAGTGAGCGGAATTCTGTTCCTGCTAATTGTTTGAATGCGTATTCGTCGGCTTCTAATTCTGAATCGGTATTGAGGTTATAATGTCCGTATTCATGTAATTTCACAAATTTTTGCTGAAAAGGAGTAAGATTGAAATAGAGTTTAGGATTTATATATAGTATTCCAGTTTGTCTATCGACAGCAGCCGGTGTGTCTTCCATAAATCCTGTAGAATGGTATATAACTTTCATAGTAGTAAGAATAAAAGAAGCTCGCTCGCAGCTTGCGAGGCGAGCTTCTTGTTTAGAGTTAGTTTAGTTTATCTTTTGCCGAACATCATGTACATCATAAAGCATACTATTATGAGAATTACCAGTCCGACGCCTCCCATGATGAGGTATCTTTTAGTTTTTTCTTCTTCCGCTTGTTTTCGGTATGCTTCTACTTGTGCTTGATTTATCCAACTAAAGGTTCCATTGGTATAACCAATAATATCCCCTGCCGATGCAGCGAATTTAACGATAACGTCAGAGATACTATTAAAGATATTCATTCCGTTGTTGAATCGTGCTTGTTTTTCTGCATCTGTAAGTGGTTTTGTATAGTTATTTTTGGCTGATCCGGTACCTTTGTTGATTAGTCCTGCAGCGGCTCTGAATTTGGCTTGACCCAAATCTGATGAAGCCGATTCTTTGGCAAGTAGAGCAAATTCGCGTGCGAATTTGTCTCCTTTTTCCTCAAAAGCTTTATATATCAGAGCCACCGATGGAGTTTCTTTATAACCGAATTCCTCCAGTAATTCCTCGAGTTCATCTTGTGGTATAACATCGAGTGCAATGTTGAAATATATATCTGTGGCTGTCATACAAATACTTTTTTATTATTTACCGAGAAGAACAGCTGCGAAGCTTTCGAGTACCGAAGCCGGGTTGAAGCGTTCGCCAACTTCGAGGGAGATGTCAACCTTACGACCTGCGCCCACAGTGAGGAAGAGTGCTTTATATCGGTCGAGTTGCATCCATGCGATGTCGTCAACATTTACAAGCAGTGAGTTGGAGTTTTTGGCACTTTTGTATTTAGTCAAAACAATGCGGTCTTGACCATACTGTGCTGTGAGTCCGAATCCTGCTACTTGTAGAGGGAACGACAATTGAGTAGCATTGTCAGCTTCTACCATAATCGATTTAATGCGTGTAGGTACTGCTGCTACTTCTTGCTGATAGTACGCAAGATTAGGAGAATTTACGGTTATATTATGAGTTGAATTTGTGCCATGTGAGGCAATAATGTCAGCCGTAACACCGGCGATAGCTGCGAGTTCGGCAGTGGTCTTCAGACCGCCTGCGAATAAGCATATAGTCTTGTCAGCAGTAGCCGAGGAGCAGTCGATAGAGATGCGGATTACGCTGCCGTCTTCCTCGTTGTCGAGCAAGAGACCAAACATACCTTCAGAGGTCATTTTCGAGATTTCTTTTCCTGCGTTTTGAAGCAGGTTGCGGCCGCCAGTAAAGCGGTCTGAAATAGTTACGAGTCGTTTCATTTTGTTTGTTTGTTAATTGTTAATAAGTTAGTTTTCGTTTTACTTTGATGTGTAGTCTTCGCTTTCTTTGTGGTTCAACTTGTAAGAAATGCCGATAACTACTGCAAGTACAATCAGTACTACTACTGATACTACCCATGTCTGTGATAAGAAGTTTTTCATTTTTTGTTTTGTTTAAATGGTTTATAATAGTGTTAATGAATATGCTACTTGGCTATGGACTCTTACGAGTACATTGTCATTACTGCTCAATGTTTGGTTATCCTGCCTTTCGGTTTAAAGTTTTCTCTTTTGAACTTGTCTGTTGATATTTAGTTGACTTGACCATCTGTAGCTGTCAGATTTGTTTTCAGGTTTAGTTCTTATACAATATCTCGATTCAAATTCGCTGCAAAAATAATATATAGTGTAAAGTTACTTTCCCGATTCTGCACGATTCTACTCAATTCTGCACGATTCTGCACGATTCTGCACGATCCTACTTAATTTTATATGATTTTTATCGGGGTAACTTATTTGTAAAAAATACAGCCCTCGTCATCTCGACGAGAGCTGCCCCAATCTAAAATGCTATGAAAAAGCCTTTACTTCCTTTTCAGGAATTTTTTTTGTATGACTAATACATGTGTTAAGTATGATTATGTTAGTTTGTTATGCAGTATTCTTGAATTATATATTCTACAGCTTTGGGTGGTAGCATGTGTGCAGTTGGTTTTACTCCCATTTCAAGCAGTGCTTTTTTATGTTCCGGTTTGTTAAGCCAGTTCATAAGACTTCTTCTTGAGCATCCTGCCATTTGAGCTATTTCATATTTATACATTGATTTTGTCGTCATTATAAAACGAAATGTTCGAAATGATGTGGGTTATAAACAGCAGCCTTATTGACTTCTATTTGTTTTCGTTCGATAAGCGGATAGTTTTTTACAAAGAATTTGCGTCGTGTTATGTTATCTTCGGTACGAAATAGAAAGTATTCGGTAGCGAAAGTAAATACTTTAGGCGGTACTTCTGTAAATCCGTGTGCTACAAATATTTCATCTATCATTTTCTGTCTTGATGACATGAGAATGGTATGAATAGTCTTGTCAGTTCTTGCATCGAGATATACGCGGCAATCGTCGAAGACGATGAGTCCGCGTGTAAATCCATTTATTCGTTTAAGTGTTCGGTCTGGGTCGTAAATATGCCTTTGTATTCCTGTGAAGTTGAAGTCTGCTGCAGAGCGAAGCTCGTTGATTGGATATAGTTCGTTGCCGTTTGGGTCGAGTTCATTCCATTCGTTTTCGTATGGAGTGATGATGAGTGTCTTTTGACCGGCATTACGCACAATCTTATGGAGCAGTGTTGTTTTTCCTGTTCCGTTAGTACCAATTATGACGATTCGCTTAGTTTGCCTTATTTCCGACTCCATTGTTATTTAGAGTTTCTTGTTTTTGTTTGTAGTTTTGCTTTTCTTCTTCAAATATCTCTCGGTCGAGTTCTAAGCGTTTTTGGTCTTCCCATAGTTTCATACGCTGCTCATTGAGTTTTCGGTCTTCAAGAGCTTTTGGTATTTGCGAACCATAGATTGTTAGCATGGTAAGTGTTATCTGCCATCCGAGAGGTATTTCAGTACCTTTCTCTTTGCAGTATTTAGTCCACAGGTCTTTGAGGTGTTTTTTCTGTTCCTTTCCTGCTCTATGTTCGTCTATTGGGTTCTTAGAACACAATGATAGTCCTCGTGCTGCTATCTCATCTGTAACATCAACGATAAATTGTGCTGTATATTTAGCTTGTTCTGAAGTGACCGGATCAATATCTTCAGTATCTTCGAAGTCATCTTCAGAGGGTTCTTCTGCGATGCCGGTCTCTTCTTTTGGCTTTTGAAAGTCCTCCAAAAACTCATCAAGGCTGTCGTCCGGATCGATATTACCGTTTACGTATTCGTATGTGGCATTTACGTCTTGCTCGGGTGAGCCTTGAAATACTTCTTCGATATTGTTATCAAGTTTATCTTCTATCATATCACATTTGGCTGAATATGGTTTGTAGTGCGTCTTCGAGTGCTATTGTCTTGAGGAATCTGATGATGGTGTCGTTTTCATCAAGAGCTACAATAGCTATCATGTATTTAGTTTTGTCCTCATTTTTCTTTGGGAACATTATATAGAAGATTTGCACTTCTCCATTTTCTTTTCGGAGTAGTGGTTTATGTTCTTCCAATAGCTTATCCAAGAAGCCGCTGAGAATATCAGCAGCTTTATCTTGTATTCCACTAATGCCCGGTATCATATTAAAGATATTCATGAGCTTTTCAATTTAGTTCCTCATCTATTTTTAGTATTCTTCTGAGCATACGTATGGAGTTGATATTTGGATTGATATCCTGAGCCACTTGTAGTATTTCTGAATCAGTAAGTACCCATCTATAGAACCACATTGTACGTTTTTGCACTGTGTATTTCAGGAACATGTCTCCTACTATCATTGCCGGTGTCACCTGTAAATCATCTTTTCGAGCTTCTGTAAGTTTCTCAGCTGTTAATTCAAGAAGTCGAGCTGTTAATTGTGGTAAATCAGTCAAAAAATCGTCATTACCTTTATACGGCGAAAAACTATTATTATTGATTTGTTCTTTTAGTTTTTCAACATTTTCTTGTAGGTTGTTGATAACTTTTTTGTTTTCTTCTATAGTATCTTCGAGATTCTTTTTATTGTCCCGGTAAGCTTCAATGAGTTTTTTATCTTGTCGTGCTTGTTCTTCTAAAGCTCCGTTACGGTCTTTAATAGTTTTTAGGTCTTTGTCGCTTATTGTTTCTGAAAGTTTTTTTTCTACACTTTGCAGAAGCTGGTTCTTTTCAGAGATTGTGTTTTTCAACTGTTCAATTTTAGAGTTAGCATCAGCAAGTGTTGATTTAATCTTCTCTGAATTTTCGTAGCAGTCAAGCAGAGTATTCAGAGTTTCATCGTTGGTCTTGTCGAATGTGTTTTTATACCTCTGGTGAGTCTGTGGTTTTACATTAAACGGAAGCAGTTTTATTCCCTGAGGTTTCTCTGGTGTCTTCTCTGAGGTTGCCTGAGGTTTCTCTGGTGTCTTCTCTGAGGTCGTCTGAGGTTTCTCTGGTGTCTTCTCTGAGGTTGCCTGAGGTTTCTCTGGTGTCTTCTCTGAGGTTGCCTGAGGTTTCTCTGGTGATTTCTCTGCATTTTGCTGAGAAACCTCTGCATTTTGCTGGTTTTTCTGATTTTCTTCTTTCATGATAGTTTTTTATTTTTATTGTCTGTTAAATGTCTGTATTTTTCCTGATAAGTTCCTAAGAATTCTCTGAGAGTTCCCTGATAAGTCTCTGAAAGTTCTCTGAGAGCTTCCTGATAAGTCCCTGAGAAGTCTCTGATAAGTCCCAGGAGTTCCCTGAGAGTTCCCTGATAAATCTCTGATAAGTCCCTGACAAGTCTCTGATAAGTCCCTGAGAGTTCCCTGATAAATCTCTGAGAGTTCTCTGAGAGCTTCCTGATAAGTCTCTGAGAAGTCTCTGATAAGTCCCTGAGAGTTCCCTGATAAGTCCCAGAGAAGTCTCTGATATGTCCCAGGGAGTTTCCTGAGAGTTCCATTATAAGTCCCTGAGAGTTCCCTGATAAGTCGCTGAGAAGTCCCTGAGAAGTCTCTGATAAGTCCCTGAGAGTTCCCTGATAAATCTCTGAGAGTTCCCTATATTATTATTTCTTCATTTTTACAATTTTTTGTTTTGTAGTATTCTTTTTTTTCTGCCAAAGGACGATATTTTTTCCTTTTGCTTGTAGCAGAGTTTTTATTATTTTGACGAAACAACTTAGTATCAATATCCACGATCCGGCAATATTGACTAAGCTTTCTAATATGTCGGTTAGATATACTTTGTTTTTTGTTGCTAAAATGATTATTGTTATTATTGTTGCTATAGCAACGCCAATTAGGTAAAAGTTGATTAGATTCATATAGTTTAATATTTATTTACGCTTGCAAAGTTAATAATAATCTTTTGATTATGCAATAGAAAAATTAATTTAATTAAAAGATTTTCAGCATATTATTTCCCAAAAGTTACATACATTTCTCTTTTATTATCTTTATTGGTATTTTGATTGAAATAGGTAAGTCTTTATTAGAATTATAGAAGTAGATGTCCTCTGTTTTTAATTTTGTAAGAATTTTGTAAGAATTTTGTGTAAATTTTGTGCGGCATTTATTTTTCTTATTCTCTTTATATTATCAACTATTAAGTTATATTTCTTACAATTTTACAAAAATTATTAAAGATTAAGTATCTTTAAGAATAAATATACTTTTGTCCCCAGAGTTTTTTGCCTTGCGCTTATACAATAAAAGTGGTCGATACTTTCAGTATAACATGGGGGTGCGGGGGTTTTTGCTTTAGGTGGTAATGTATGCATCGATATATCATCATAAATGATTGCGTTTATAGCTTGTGAGCAACTGAAATAGAAAAAAGGCAGACGAGCATAACTCATCTGCCTTTTTGTAGTTGTACTATTTATCTAAATAGCTTTTCGATTAATTCCTTTGATCCAGGAGATATTTTTATCAGAAAAAGTTTAAATCCTTCCGGATTGATATCCGGGTGTCTGCTTGCAAATAGTTTGTAACTATTGTTAATTCTTTTGAGTTTCTCAAAACTTAGATAATTTTCTTTTACTTTGGCAAGTAGAAGTTTTAAGAGTTTATTATTTCGTGAAACTCGGTCATGCTCGTTAGCATAAATTAGTTCTAATTCTTCATCAAGAAACATAATTATTAAATTTAGTTTATATCCATTGTTTTATATGGTTCTTATACTCAACAGGAAACCAATAGTTGAACTCTCCGCGTTCGAGGGCTGCTATCTCTTCCTGTAGTTTTTTAATCTTTGAAAGTCTGTCGTCTTCCGCGAAGCCGAACAGGTCATTTGCTGTCTGATTCTGCAGCTTCTTTATTTGCGCACTTTTAGCACGCAGGAGCGTTGTTCTCTTCTCTGCAATATAATCCGCTCCGACTTTGAATTTTTCTGACTGCTGCTTGATAGATAGCCGGACTTTTCTTCTTGGGTGTTTCACTTTGACGCGAGCTGCGATATACTCAAAGAACCAACGCCAACGCAAAGCAAGGTTCATTGGTATTTTGGCTCGGTAGTAAACGACATCTTCAACAAGGCTGTATCGCTCCATAGATACGTCTATACGTATAACCATTAGTGGTTCATGTGTTGATGGTGTTATCATGTTTTATCTTCTTATTTTTTAAGTTCTTTTGGAAACTCATTCCAGCGGCGCACAATCTCTTTCGCAAATGCATTCGATGACTCGACATCGCCCAAATCAATTTCTGCAAATGAAAAATTCCAGCTGTCTTTGATTGCTATCTCCGCATTATTTTCGTTTTTCAAGGGACGCGCCGGAAGGCCTATCAGTTGCACCGTCTTTGTGTCAAATTCGCCCTCGGCGTATTTCCATTTAAGTTTCAGTTTCATTGTTTCTCAATAATTAAAGTTAAACATTCTTTCAGACCTGCCTCAAGAGCAGCTTCATAGGTATGGTATTTCCGAGCATTTAATTTGTCTGCAATATATGCATCTACTCTGCCTTCGAGGTCTTTGGCATTTTCTAATGCTTCTTGTGAGCGTGTTCGCAAGTATCTTGCTTGCCACATTCGCATTTCCTTTACAAGTTTAAGAAATTCATTCATAGCTTAAATTTTTTAGTTTATAATAACATTGTTTCGTAACTACCTAAGTCGTTGTTAAGTTCTGTGCCTGGTGTTTGAAGGTATATCATTTCGCAGGTACGTTTTTTGCCTAAATAGTAACAATACTTCAGTATTCTATTTTTTTTACAATCATCAAGTCCGGTTGGATTGAAAACATAGCCATTGTATTGTGCATATTGGATTAGTCTTCTTTTGAATGAAGTTGGAGTTCCTGTTTTACCGTTTTTACCTACATATTGTATGTATTCTGTGAATGCTTCATCTTTTACTATTAGTCTATCGAGATTATTGTTATCTTTAGTGAAATAACTATCAGCCCATTCTTTGAATTGGTCTCCCATTATCTGAGTAGCAATACGTTTGTTAACATTTTCCATCGGTGGGCGGATGATATTTCCTAAACGTAACTGTTTCAGGTAGAATTGTAGGCAATCTATGAAGAAGTTAATGTCAGCATTATATTCTTCTTCGGTATAATCCGGTCCCATTAATTCTTTTCCGTCGAAGTCGTCCGCAATTGTTCGTGTTTCGAGATAGTCGTTTTGGTCGGTTTTGATGTGATAGTAATCAGAATAAACAACCGGCAAAATTCGTCTCATAGTTGATGGATCGCTATCAGGAGGAGCAAAGTTTGATGTAAATACAATGTTAGGTGCATCTTTGTAATCGAGTTCAAATGATTTATCGTTTTTGGGATTGATGGTTATACTTCCACATATCATTGTATAGAATGTATTAAAGTCTAATTGTCGTGATGCATCATCAATATGTAATATGTTTGTATCAGACGATACACGTTCCATAAAGTGATTATTTTCAGTAAGTTTTTTCTTTCTACCTTCCATTGTTACTACATTTGCAAGTGATAACCATTTAAAGCAGTTAATGATAAATGATTTCCCGCTACCTCCGGAGCTCTCATTTTCTTCTGTAAGTTTGTTTTCCATTATCCAAATAGCAAATGCTCTGTGGTTAAATTTATAGCAGTGCATTAGGTAACCTATCATAAATAGTTTATTGAGTAGGTGTTTTACTTGTTCTACTTTTTCTTCTAATTTAAGTCTCGAACCTATAATATTGAATTTGTTTTCTTCTCTATACTTTTTATTTTCTTCAGGATTTTTTGTGATTCTTTCTTCATACTCTTGTCTCCAATATATACGGCTCGTGTTAATTAAGAATTTGAATATATTGCTTTTTATTGGTAAGATATTACCATGTTCATCTGTAGGCAAGCTAAAATCTATTGTTTTTTCATTAAATTCAAATGCTGGTTGAATTCTATAAAACTTATGAGGTATGATTTTCTCTTCAAGGGTGTATGTTTTGATATCTTTGTTTTTTGTCTCCACTATATTGTCAGCACTTATTTCTAAACATACGTTTTGGAAAAACAATGTTCGCGTTTTCGGCGTTGAAAGAGTGAAGTTGATATCAATTTTATCGAGGTCGTCATATATAGATGATGTCGTTTTCTTGGAGTTAATATAAGCTTCAAGTACTATTGATTCTATTCGTCGGTTTTTCATATCTGTTCTTATAAAGTCTCTTACTTCCCGGGGTTCATATTTTTTTATTTTGTAATCTTGTATTCTGACTATGTATGTCTCTTTTGTGATTGGGTCTTTATACTTATAGAATCCATTGATATGCAGATAATAAAGCAAAGAAATTGTTTCTATATTTACTTTTGTTACTACTTCATCTTTTTTTACTTCTTCTATTATAGTCCAGAACTTTGCTTTTTGGGCTATGCTCATAAGTTCTTTGAATTCAGTTCTATTTGGTCTTAGCTCAAGATAGTCTCTTAGGTCTTTTCTTGGGTTACCTCTTCTGTCTCTATAGTCTTTTATCCATTTGGGTATTTCAATAGTATATATGTCTAAGTGTTCTAATGCGAGTTTAGCACTTTCTCTAATTCCAGTTTCGTCAATATCAGGTACGTTGTATATTCGTTTTACATATCTATATAATTCAATTTTAGTTGAAAGAGAGAAACTTGCAGTTTCTGAATTTAGCCATATAGGGAAATAATCCATACCTGCAATATTCATAGCATCTCGTTCGCCGCTACATATAATACATTCCTCAAATTTTCTAACATTTCCGTCGAGGTCTGTGTTTTTATCGTATGCAGCTTGTAATTGTTCGAGTCCGTTGATGTAGTCTTTTGGTTTTTGCCCAACATAAAAAAATCGATCTGCCTTGTTATATGCAAGAGGTTTGTATATTTTTGAAAATTCTTTTTGTTCGTATTGTGGATTTTGTATAGTTCCCTTGTTAAATTTATAAATACATCTATGCATAAATATTGGATAGTCTTCTGAACTTGTTTCAGTCATAGTAGTCAGTCTTTTGGTTTTTGAACTGACAAATGTGCGACTGTAACTTTCGAGCACTAAATAGTTGTAGTTTTTCAGTATTTCTTTGGTAACGAAGGGACCAAAGACTTCGAGATCTGACTTTGATGGTTCTTTTTCTATATAGGTAAAGTCTCCATCTTTTGCTTCTGGTGCAGCGTCTTTGAATTCAAGAGTTTTGGGTTTGTTACGTTTTTCGTTGAGTTTGTAATCGACTTGATATTTGTCTGCAAGTTCCCATAGACATTGCGAAAAAGATGTTAAGCAATGTTCTGACATGTAGGCGTCAAAACAGTTAATTTCTCTGCCTTCTCCACCAAAGTCGCATACTTTCCATTCGTCTTTTACTTTGCGAATAGTTGCAGAAGGAGTCCTTTCAGACTCTCTCATCTTGAATTTTTTCTGATTTCCGTTTACCACTTCGCGTGCCGAAGGGTAGAGGTCAATCAGAATACTTAGACCGCCGTTTGTGGCGTCTAAGATTAATTGTTTGAGGTTCATAGTCTCTTAAATTTTAGATTGGATTATATTTATTTCATGTAAAGTCTTCTATATATTTCTCTTACTTTATCACATTTATAGCCTTTAATTCCTCTACGCAGAGCGAGAGTAACAGTTTTTTCACTACAGCCAACCATCTTGGCAATTTCTTTGCGATAACCTTTTTTTGGCAACAATGATATTTCATTATTATCTGCTCCTGCTAAGTTTAAATTTTGATTTTCCATAATTAAATAGTTGTTTATATGTTATTTTTTATTTATTTTTGCAACATTTAAACGTTCCTTTTATTACACCAATTTCCTTTTTGTGTATTTCGGTTGCAAAAATACTAATTTATTTTGAAATTGCAAATTTATTCTGAAAAATATTATAGTTAACTTTTATTTTGTGTTTTTATGAATTATAATGAGATAAAGTCTTTAATCAAAAAGAAAGGACTTGATGTTAAATTTATTCTTAATGAAGTAGGCATGTCTTATGATGGCTTTAGATTGTCTATTGAAAAGCAAACTATTGAATCACGTAAATTGCTTATATTGTGTAATCTTCTTGGTATTTCTCCTAATGATTTTTTTGATTTTGTTCCTTCCGATGTTACAATAGTTAATAACCAGACTGGTGGTATTGGCAATTGTCAAACAAATATCAATTCTTCTATTGAAGCACTTGAGCATCAATTAGAAGTTAAAGACATTCAGATTAAAGAATTATTGGAAATTATTAAATCTAAATAATTATGGCAAAAATTCTTAATACAGATGAATCATGGTCTGCAATTGAACATATCATCGAAGATGCAAATGATTTTATTGTTCTTATATCTCCGTTTTTAGGTAATAAAGATATTTTATCTTTAGTAAATAAAAGGCGAGATAATATATATTTACAATTATTTACATTAGAGCCAAGTAAGCAAAAAAAATTTATAAGTGATGTTAGTAAGACTATATGTAAATTGGAAAAATTACCTAATATAAAAGTTCATTATGGAAATGTTGATTTTCATGCTAAATGTTATTTTAATGAAAAAGAGGTTCTTATAACCTCTATGAATCTTTCTAATATTGTTAATATAGAGTTTGGTGTATTGGTTAGTAAGGAATGGGATAAATCTTTGTTTGCTGATACCATGCGTTTGGTAAATAATATTTGTGAAAAATTTGGGATGTCTGAAGAATCAGCCATTGAACTTTCTAACCGTCGTTTGGGATTTTGTATAAAATGTGGTAAATCTATAGATTTGGATTTATATCAACCTTATTGTGAAGAATGCTTGGTTAATTATAATCCTTATGATTATAGGAATGGCTATTATAGAAAAGAATATAAATGTCATTGGTGTGGCAGTAGTTTTGATTCCTCAAAAGATTATCCAATGCATAGAAGTTGTTATTATAATTATAAGAAATTTATTTCTGGTATTGGTTAAATTAAAGGAACGTTTAAATGTTCCAATAAAAAAAGTCGGACATCAGTCCGACTTGATATAGTTAATACATATTTATAATTTATTGATAAACAACAAAGATTTATCCAAGAGATTTTTCTAATTCCTCCTGGGTTCGAGCCCCAGCTGGTTCACAGCAATTGGCTAACAACATGTTAGCCAATTTTTAGTTATAAAATTGCGCCAAAAATGCGCCAAAAAACAATTAACGGCGGAAGTTCCGTACTCTGTAAGTCCCCAAAAAAAGCAAAGCATAATATCGAGGGCACCATTCCCACCATTCGTTTCAGCAGCATTAGCGACAAACGACACCGTACAACTTAGAGTCGGCGGCATTAGCAGAAGCGGCAACACCATTAGTTTCAGCAGCATTAGCGACAAACGACACCGTACAACTTAGAGTCGGCGGCATTAGCAGAAGCGGCAACACCATTAGTTTCAGCAGCATTAGCGACAAACGGCATTAGTAGTAGCGGCATTAGCGGAAGCAGTATTAGCGCCACTTAGAGTCAGCGGCAACATTGATAATCTTCGGTTGGAATCGAATCTTGTTGGTTTTAAGTCGAGAAGCCTTTAACCCAAATCGATAATTAGATTATTTTGCGCTTAAAAGGCATTCTTTTTGTTATCTTTTTTCATTAGTGTCCACTAAAAATCTTGAGATTGTTCTTTGACTTATTGAAAATTAGTTTATTACAGCGATAATTTGTGTGCGACGATTTGATTTCGTAAATTTGTGGGTAAAATCATATCTACTTATGAATCAAATCAAATACATCTTCTCACAAGTTATTGAGTTCCTCAATGAGGATAAATTCAGGCGTATCGTGACCAAGTATGATGGCGATAGGTACATAAAGCATTATACTTGTTGGAATCAGTTACTTACGCTCATATTCGGGCAGTTGAGCAGGTCGGCGACTTTGCGTAATGTCGTTATAGTGCTTCAGGCACACAGCGAAAAATTGTACCATTTAGGCATCGGAAAGCACCTGTCGCGGAGTAATCTTTCCAAAGCAAACGAGCAACGTGATTATCGCATCTTCGAAGATTTTGCCTACTATATGATAGACCAAGCACGGCAAAAACGAGCCTCCAAATTATTCGATTTTGAAGGCAATGTGTATGCCTTTGACAGCACCACGATTGACTTGTGTCTCTCACTTTTCAAGTGGGCGACTTTTCGCAAGAAGAAAGGCGGAATCAAGGTGCATACGCTATTTGATGTACAGGCAGGTATTCCCACTTTCGCATACATAACAGAAGCCAAAGTCAATGACATGAATGCGATGGATGAGATACCCTACGAGGCAGGCTCTTACTACATATTTGACAGAGGTTACAATGATTATGCACGTTTGTATGCAATCCATAAATTAGGTGCAACCTTTGTTGTCAGAGCCAAGAAGAATGTGCGGTACAAACGCTTGTTGTGGAAACGCAAATTACCGCCGAATGTATTATCTGACAGCACAATACAATTTACGGGATACTACCAACAACGAGATTATACTATACCTTTGCGGCTAATCAGATATTGGGACGCAGAGAATAAACGAGAGTTTATATTCTTGACCAATAACTTTGATTTATCTGCATTGGAAATTGCAGAACTGTATCATAACCGCTGGCAGATTGAACTGTTTTTCAAATGGCTCAAACAGCATTTGAAGATAAAGCATTTTTATGGCACATCACTCAATGCTGTCAAAATTCAAGTGTATGTTGCAATCATCACTTTTTGTCTTGTGGCGATTGTGCAGCACGATATGAAACTTGACCTCTCAACTTATGAAGTTTTGCAAGTCTTAAGTGTGTCGCTGACAGCGAAAATGCACTTGCGTGACTTGCTTGACCAAACTAATTTTCAAAATGACAAAGAACGCTCTGATTCAAGTGAACCGTTATTGTTTGACTTAAATTTTTAATCGTCCATTTTTAGTGGACAGTAGTGATCTTTTTTACTGATTTTCAATTATAATGGAATTCCATTGCCGCAAAGCGGCAATAATACATCCTTAACTGCTCCACAGCCGCATGGCTGTCAAACCGACAAAAAATCTATTCAAGAAAAAACCATAATCATCAAAATGCTAACGTCCGATTTGGGTTAAACTTCTCTTTATATCAAGACACGAGTGTCTATCATACATTTCCACCGGCACTCGTTCACAGATTGTCTGCACAAAAAAGCTGCCTAACAAAACTTGTCAGACAGCTCTCTGATGAAATACGCATTGCGAGTTTAATGTAAATCCCTATTGGATAATTATACTGAGCGTATTACG
This sequence comes from Paludibacteraceae bacterium, assembly GCA_017450605.1. GTDB lineage: Bacteria > Bacteroidota > Bacteroidia > Bacteroidales > Paludibacteraceae > Colicola. The sequence continues at coordinate 19,968 of JAFSTG010000102.1, forward strand.
AGTACGAACAATAGTTTCATATTTGGAGTTGAGAACACATCACATTGCTTGTGGAACTTCAATAAGTGCCATTCCGGCGTGTGGAGCGGCAGTGAGAATAAGCAGTTTGCCATTGCGTTCTACAGCATTGCAGATAGCCACACATGCCTGCGAGATGGTCTCGGAATCGTAAACATATCGATAAAGAGGCACATAAGGCAAAAAGTCGGGGTCTGTGGGGTCTTCGGACTCGGGATCAACCGGTTTGGCAGCAATGAAGTTCTTGATTGCTTCAGCAGTTGTCATACCTTCTGTAAGATCGTAAACATTAACTCCTTCGGGCGGATAATATGCAAATCGTCGCCCGCATGAGCTTATTAGATAACGTGCACGGTTGAATGTTATAATACGCACATCGGTAGAATAATACCCTACTCCGTCGAGTGTTAGCGAAGCCAACTTATTGCCATCTGCATCAAGCAGCCACATAGTGGAAAGGAAAACTGCCTTAAAAACATATTCGTTGTCAGTTACCTTGTTATACATGCCATAGTAGTTAGCGACAGCCGGTAGTTGAATTTTAAATGGTTCAGACCACTCAGTGAAGTTTCTGACGGTGAAGCGTACTACTAATCCTGCACCCTCCTGCTGTGAGAAAAAAGCATATCCATTACCTGTCTGGTCGAGTTGCAAAGATATATTATCTCCTAACCGTGCGTGATATTCGTCTTCGCTATTAGTAAATCCTGTTCCATCCCAAGATAGAACTACTTCCGGTTTCGAAGAAGGAGTAGCCCAGTGATAAACTTTGAGTGGTCCGTCGCCTGCTTCTGCCGCATCGGCAGTAACACCGAGTGCCGGTAAGTTACAACAGAAGACATGTCCTTGAGTAAGCCGTCCGGCACTGATATAAAAGGTGCCTCCTTCGATGCCATCAATGTTAAGAGGAATTTTATTAGTTGCATTGTCTTGGAGCACATCATCAACTTTAAGAAGGAACGGATTGGATTCGGTAGCACTTGCTCGATTAACCACAAGAATATAATTCTCGTCGATATCGCCGCCACGTGTGTTTTCATCTGCCCACTCAGGGAATATCGAAGAGTTGACAGTGAAGTCGTGAACTACAGCCTTTTCGAAGTCGGCACCCGGAACAGGCGACGAAGCCCAAGAAAGTTCGTAAACTGTTTTGAGTCCCATAAAGTCGAGAGTGAGTGTGCCGGGATTGTCTTGGTGCAGTTTATTGTCCACAATATCAGAAAACTCGTAGGTTGCCCGTGCAGGCTTAAGACTTACACTCACTATATCGCAGGTTTTGCTATCAACCATTCCGAGTAGTAGCATATTATCGAACACATTAGTCATAGTTACCGTATGCTGCTCACCTTTATCGTTTTGCACAACTATATTATCAATAATCGGAGCCACCTCGGCGGCTTTCAGTTGCAATATCACATTATATTCTCTTTCCTTCAGGATATCAGGATTCTTAACAATAACTATTTGTTCAACAGTTTGTGTTTGATTTTCTTGACCTGTAAGGAAATCGTAAACCGGCTTATCGAGTTCAGCACCGATACTCAGATTATACTCGAATTTAATGGCTGAGAAATCTGTTTCAGCGGGCACATCGGAGAACGTGATAACAAAATTTTCGTTATCCACCACGCCTGTTATTCTCTGTGTACCAGCCAATCCCCCATTGGTCAGGGTCAGTGCTCGTATCTCAGGTATAGGAGCATTCTTTCGCGCCGTTTCGAGAGGATCGGTACAACTTGTAAAAAACAGAGCGACTAAAACAACAATAGTTGCAATATTGAATAATATCTTTTTCATAACACATTCTATTTTATTGCCATTCTTTTGTTTGTGTAAGCTTATATCCGTTAGCCTCGTAGAGTTGTATTTGTCCTGTCGGTACGGGGCTTATGTAATTTCGTTCAACCGGTCTTTCTCTTCCGGCACCGGTATTTCGCAATATATACCCTTCAGTAAGAGTATTGTCTTCGAGCATTACATCATCGGCTTTCCCCGGATAATCTGCAAGTCGTATATAAGCACCAAAACGGATATCAGGATTGCACCCGTTCCATATATAATCGAGTTTGCCCCACCGTTTGAGGTCGTTGAGCCGGAATCCTTCGAAGCAAAGTTCGACACGCCGTTCGCGGCGTATTTCCCAAAGTAGCGGTGGAGTGGTCTCACCATTGGCATTATCCTCAATCATCAGTCGTTTGGGGTCGTCGTACACCACTCCTGCCACAGCCGGTTTATCGCCTACCATTTCAAGTCGCGGCATATTGACATCAGCCCTTGCTCGAATAAGATTGATAGATTTATCGAGGTCGCTCTGGTCAAAAGTATAAGTCGAAGAGATACGGCTTAACTCATAGGCAGCTTCAACATAATTGAGTAGGACCTCGGCATATCGCAGACATGGTGCATCTGTCACGTTCTTTTCGCGTGCGAATGTAGGCTCGTTCTCTCCTGCCCGAGTATCGTCCATAAACTTATTCCACGAGAATCCCGAAAGTGCGTACGCAAACGGCTGGCAGTTTTCTCCTTTTATATAGTAAGCAGGGCGGATACATAGTGCGAGTCTCGGATCGCGATTTGCAAAAAAGTCGGCAGCAGTTTTAGGTTGCCAGAACATCTCTTTTACCAACACGGGGAATCCATCGTCAGAAAGGAAGGCTTCAGCGAGCGATTTGCTGGCTCCTGCCTGAGCATCGGTATAAGAATAAGCAAGTGTTGAGTGTGCGAGCACTCCGTCAACATAATGGCGATACATTATCACTTCGGGGTTACCTGCGAGGTTCTCGGATGTGAACAGTGCATTATATGAAGGTGCTATACTATAACCTGCATTCATAACAATTAGTGCAGCATCTTTAGCAAACTTCAGACATTTCTCAGCCATAGCAATTGCTTCAGGGTCGGAGCCATAGTGATATTTAAGGAAGGTTCCTTCACGGAGCATAAATCGTGAAGCCATACCTGCAACCACGAATCTGTTGACTTGCAAATCACCATCTGCTTGGCGTACACTATCGAGAGCGTATTGGAAGTCGTCGATTATTTTTTGATCGACAAACACGCGTGGATCTCGGTCTTTATACATCAAATCTTTGTCTTCCTTGTTATTAGAGACTACGAGCACCTTATCATAGTAGGGAACGTCGCCAAATGTGAAAGTTAGATTTGAGTAATAGCATGCGCGGAAGAAACGCGCCACACCGCGCCAATGGTTTTTAGTAGCCACAGGTTCGTCTAAACGGTCGATATTCTCGAGTACATAATTAGCGCGTCTGATATTGGTAAAACTCCATGCTCCATCGCTTACGGGCACAACTTCAGGTTGAAGGTTGTTTTGCGTTACATCCGACACAAAATCATCGTTCAGCGTTTGTCCCATCAGGAATGGTCCGTGCGCCGTTCCGGTACCGTAGCCTGAGAATATGGAAGTATAGAAACCATACATAAACGTACGCGTTTGTGCTTCGTCTTTCCAAAATTCCTCATCTGTAAAGTTGTCGAAAGGCTCTTGATTGAGGAAACTACTGCATGCGGTGAGTATGGCAGCAGCCACACACACAAATACATATAATATCTTTTTCATAATCTTCATTTTATAAGTATTGTTCATAATCATGTTTCCTTAGAGCGAGATCTGCAAACCGAACGACATTTGTCGAGTAAAGGGATAGATACGTCCCCATCCCATTGCTCCTCCGTCGCCACTTGAAGTTGCTGTTTCCGGGTCGATAGGCAAGTTGCCGAGATGATCGAATTCGCACACATTCTCGAAACTTGCATAGATACGGAATTTCTCGAAATGCATTTTTCGGAGTACTTTCTTAGGTAGTTCATATCCGACCGTTATATTCTTAAGTCTCAGATACGACATATCGAGCAGATATCGTGTTTGACAGAGGAAATTGAACGAAGCAGCCGAGTATTGTCCGGGTTGGTTCATTTCCGTTAACCGCGGATAGAAAGCATTGGTATTTTCAGGAGTCCAATAATCTGTTTGATGAGCGTAGTAGGCACCTTCGGAGAAATTCCATCCGGGAATCATCATTGTTCCTGTGGCCCAATACTGACGTGAGCCAACACCTTGGAAGAAAAGCGAGAGGTCGATACCTTTCCAATCGAGTCCGATACGGAAGTTATATTCAAAACGCGGAGTGGTATTACCTATACGCTTGAGGTCACCATGGTCGGCAACAGTTTTGCTTCCCCAGTTGATATCGCCATCGCCGTCAAGGTCAACATACTTGACGTCCCCCGGTCCGTACTTATACCCATAGCCACTGGATTTCTCGAAGTATGTTTGGGTTGGGATTCCGGGCAGAAGGTTTCCTGAAGCATCGAAATCGCTTTCTTGGAACAAGCGGTCTGTTTCGAAGCCCCAAATCTCGCCATATATCTTTCCCTCGTAGTTGCTACCATCAATGATAGATGTTTGCTTACGCGGGTGTTTGGTCACGATAGTGAGAGCGTCGGCGAGGTTGAATGTGGCCTTTATCTGCAAGCCGTTGTCGAAACGGTGATGATAGTCGAGTGCAAGTTCCCAACCATTAGTGGTAAGTTGAGCGGCATTCTCGTATGGAGCGGTGGTGCCATAGGTTGAAGGTACTTCCGTTCCGCCTACCACCATACCGTCGTTGATGCGGCGGTACCAATCGAAACTGAGACCGAGGTCGTCGTTGAAGAAGCGGAAGTCAAAACCGGCATCAATGGTTTTTATTGTTTCCCAAGTAAATCCGTTAGAGATAGCAGTAGGCAAGGTGAATGTCGGTTCGTTGATATCAGCCACTATCCATCCTGAAGTAGTTGACGACATGATAGCGCGGAATCGGTTATTGCCTATATCCTGATTGCCAACCGAACCATACGATGCGCGCAGTTTAGCAAAACTCCACCATGGTTTGAGTTTCGAGAAGAACTGTTCTTCGCTCATCACCCAACCGAGCGAACCTGACGGAAAGAATCCCCACTGCTGATTTGTAGGGAATCGCGACGAGCCGTCAACTCTGCCATTCAACTCTATCAGATAGCGGTCTTTATAAGCATAGTTAACACGAGCAAAGAAGCCCATAATCGCCCAAGAAGTGTGGGAGCCGTAAACGAAATCATCTCCCGTAGCAAGAGATATCTCAGGCTTCGACATATCAAGCAATCCTCGTTTTTCGGCATTTACATAATCAACTTCTTTATACTCGATATTCATACCTGCAAAAGCCGAGAACTTATGCGCATCTGCCCAAGTATGCTTATAACGTAGCACTGCATTGCCGGCATGGTAGTGCCGCAAATAGATATATTTATCTACTTTATCGCGGGCAGACGATGCCCAATTGTCGGATAGTATAAGTCCTCCATTCCAAAAATCCCAGCCTCCTACCTGTCCGCCTCTTTGTGTTATTGATTGATTGTCGAGGTTATAAGTATAATCAACGTCGAGCGAAAGGTCTTTATAGAAGCGGAAAGTTGCGCCGACAGATGCACGCATATAATCTTTCAGATTCGAGTCCATATTGGCGGCAGCCGTTTCTGTTACAGAGTTGCGGAACGGATGTCCCTGATAAGTACCATACGGCATAATACTTGGCCATCTATACAGGTAGTAGAGAGCATCGTAGGAAGCCGAACCAAAGTTGAATGGTGTTCGAAGATCAGTATGTGCATATAGCATTTTCGAACGAACTGACAGCCATTTAAAAACTTCTGTATCGACTGATACATCAACGCTGTAGCGGCTGTATTTATCGGGATTAACTTTCACCACTCCGTTTTGCCCGAGATAGCCTAATCCGAGATAATAGTTTGTTTTGTTGGCAGTTCCTGATACGGATATGTTATGCTGTTGCGAAAAAGAGTAGTCTTTAACATACTCCGAAGCAGCATCCCACGAACGATAGAAATAGACATCACCATCGATAATATCGAAATCACGCCCCATCTTCATCTCGTCGGATAGCGGGAAGTTTCCATAGACAGTGTCCCAGTCTTTCATCTTATCGATAGAAGCCTGATTCCATACCAGTCCGCAAGCATTTTTAAATATTGTTGTACCGGGAGTTCTGCGGTTACGCGCATCAAGTGCCATTTGTGCTCCCTGATACGATTTAGCAAGTTGAGGTAAGGCAGTAGGCGTAGCCCAAGAAAAGTTATTGGAATACTTAACATTGAATTTGCTTTGGTTTTGCGAGCCTTTCTTTGTAGTGATAAGTATTACACCAAAAGCAGCTCTCGTGCCATAGATGGACGAAGAAGCAGCATCTTTTAACACCGAAATATCTTGAATATCATCGGGGTTGATAAGTGCTATATCGCTTATTTCGACTCCATCAACGAGTATAAGCGGCTGCGAACCACTCTCATTAAGAAAAGTACCCACTGCACCACGAATACGGATATTAGGAGTTTGCCCTATTCGACCCGAACTTTGGGTTATAGTAAGACCCGGAGTAGCACCTTGCAGACCTGTTCCGATATTAGTTATAGGACGCCCATCGAGTTGATCGTCAACACTTACCGATGCCACAGCACCCGTAAGGTTAGCCTTTCGCTGCGTATCATAACCAACAACAACGACCTCTTCGAGCAGTTTGTTATCCTCTTTGAGGGTGATATTGAGCGATTGCCGTCCCTGAATCTTAACGGTAGTAGTAGTGTATCCCACGTATGAGAACACGAGCGAAGCGTTAAGCGGAGCATCAAGCGCAAACAGACCATCTATGTCGGTAACAGTACCATTTTGTGTTCCTTCAACAACAACTGATACACCCACAAGAGGTTCTCCGTTGCTGTCGGCAACCGTACCGCGCACGGTCTGAGCATTAAGCATGCCCAAACCACACGCAAGTAGGAATAGAGATAATAATAATCTTTTCATAAATCAATAAAATTCAGGGTACTCCCCAAGATAATGATTGGGGAGTACCCTTGAGAAATGCCGATTTATTTTACAACTTTCTTACCGTTTACAATATAAACGCCTTGCGGCAATTGGAGCGATTCGATTGACTCGCCAAGATACTGACCCGTAACAGTATAAACACCTCGACGAGTATTTTCAATACTTTGCAGATTTTCTATTGCATCGTTGATTTCCTCAACATCGAATGCCATTGCATCCGGAGCAGGAGTTAGGCACTTATTTTCTTCTTTAATAAGAGCCCACATCTGAACGGTATTGTTCTTACCTGCAACATAAACATTCTGGGCATGGTCGATAGCAAGTGCATGAATTTCCGTAAAATTGGTATTTAATGTTTGCAGTGAAACAAGTTCGAGCGAAGGAACATCATTCTCATCCCAGTGGATATTGCAAACACGCACTGCTGTTCCGGCCGACGAAACAAGCATTGTCTGTTCGCGGTCGAAAGCGATAGCACCCGAGTAGTTAGGTCCTCCGAGTATGCCTGTTTCGCCTGAGTTGAAATCAACTTGGTAACCATCGTCAGCCTTAGCGTAGTGAACGAGGCAAGGTACTGCGGCTGTCTCAGACCAGCGATACTGACTAATCCAGAAGTTTTCGTTCTTATCGAGAGTAACTGTTACCTGAGCATTTTGGACAAGTGCGGATGGGTCGAGTACGACCTTAGAAGGACGTTTCTCCCAAAGTTCGGTCATCTCACCTATCTTATAACGATAGAGAGTGTTCTTCGGGTTAGCATCCTCATCAAGTGTGTAGAGGGTGCGGTCTTCGCCGGTACCTTTTACATAGAGACCTGCAATAGAGCCGTGTATATAGGTGCCATCTTCGGTTGTAAACTTACCTTCTCCGGCATTTATTCCGCCGAAAATAAGTTTCTCTTCGTCAGGATTAGCAGGATTGATATAGTGAACGTTAGTCTCGTTATCGGAGAAGTCGCTTACATAAACGAAATTGTCGTCGTGGCCAACTACAACACGCATCGGGCTTGCTGTTGACTCCGACCAACTGCCTGCCATATAAAGGTTGCCACCTTCGAACTTAGGCGAGAACATATACAAACCGCGTTCAGGATCAGTTTCGGCAGCCTTAGCACCGCACGAAGCTACATACACATTACCAAAGAAAGGTGAGTTTGTATTTTGGTCAACTGCCAAACCGCGTGATTGTACGAACATAGGAGTTACATATTGGCGAACTTGCACCGGTTCGTCTTCTGCAACCGGCTCGGCTTCAGCCTCAACTGCCCATGTGTATTTACCGTCGGGCAGGTTGTCGGTATTGATAGCGAGCGTTTGATACTCTGCTTTTAAATTTTCAGCTGTTGCCACTTCATATTCTTTTTGCTCGGCATCGTAGGCGATAACACGCACTTTAGTTGCCGGTGCATTTAGGTTGAAACCTACTGTAGGTTCTGCTACATCTTTTACCAATTGCAATCCATAAGCATAGATATTAGGATAAGCACCTACAGGTACTGTAACTTCGACTGTAGCAGTTATGCCACCATCTTCGGTAGTAGCGGTAACGGTAGCCTCACCGGGAGCCACGGCGGTTATACGACCTTCAGCATCAACGGTAACCACTTCCTCGTTAGATGAAGTCCAAAGAACGGTCTTATTAGTAGCGTTAGAAGGAGTAATTTCTGTTGAAATAAGTTGAGTCTCGCCTTTGTATATAATAAGCGTTGACGGGTTTACAACCAGACTTTCTACCTCAACATTAGTAATTGTGATAACGCAAGAAGCTGTTTTCTGGTTATTATTGGTTGTAACAGATATTGTTACTTCACCGGCAGCGAGAGCTGTAACCTGACCGTTGGCGTCAACAGTGGCGAGAGTTTCGTCGCTCGACGACCAAACGACCGACTTATCGGCAGCATCTTGAGGAAGAATGGAAGCAACGAGATTAAGTTGCTCACCCACTTTCATATCAGCAGTTGACTTATCGAGAGATACCGACTCTACCCCTATAACTTCAGCCAGCACTTTAAGTTTTTGTGAAGCGGCAGCAGGAGTAGTCTCTGTGTTTTCAGCCTTTGCAGGTGCGAATATGTAGAGAAGTTCGGTTGAAGAACTTACTACATAGAGGTTGTCGGCATAGTCGAAGGCTATACCATCGATAGCGTTACCTAACTCAGGCGTGCTATAGAGTTGTGTAAGAAGCGGCAATCCTGTTTCATCCCATGCCACGGAGAACACCGTAGCCTTTTTTGCATTAGCGATACCGAGCAAGGTCTTGTCTTTATTCATTCCCATAGCGCCACGGTTGCTGTTTGACAAGCCTAACGCTGCAGCAGCAGAGTTCCAATCTTTAATTCCATCTTTGTTAACGTGCGAGATAACCGAAAGTGCCTCTGCGTCAGCAGAACGATATTGCGACAAGAACCAACCTCCGCGACCATCGGTTATAACATTATCAGAGTTGTTGCCTTGTACAACCTGCGAAGCCGAAGCGATGGTATCACCCGGAGCATCGTGAGGGATAGCAGTTACATCATATCTCTTAAACGCACCAAAACAAGCATTATTATAAGTGATATCTTCGAGAGCATAGATTGAATAACCTGTTTCGGTCTTATCAACATCGAAACCATAAACAAGACTTGCTTGCGGCAGTACTTGCTGGAAGTCTTCCTGCATCTTGCCATCGGTTACCCATACTCCATGAACTTTTTCGTTATATCCACCCATAAAGAGTTTACCATCGGCTGCCACTTGAATACGGAACGGAACACCAGCACCCATAGTAACTCCACCTTTATAGCCCGCATTACCTGTGTTCTTAAGATTTAGCAGTGCGTCATATATAAATATACCGATTTGCTGTGTCTTAGAGGTTTGTGTACCACCATCGTTGTCACCATTGGCATTCATCGACACATATACGGTACCAAAATCGTCGGTTTCAGGATAGTTGTTCACAACCACTCCACGTGTAGCATAGAAAATAAACTTTTTTGAATCGTCGCTAACCCTGACAAGTTCCTCTTTACCTGCGGCAGTTGCTTTCACTTCCCATGCATATTCTCCCACTTCGAGAGTTGACACATCGATATCAGCTACATGAGCACCTTGTGTGAGGGATGCCTCATCAGTTAGTGGCACTGTCAGCGCCACCGATTGGTCGGCATTAAGAACATGAATCTCCACTGCTGTTGCTGGAGCATTCAACACGTAATCTACCTTAATGATCTTGTTGGAGTCCATACCACGGGCTTTAAGACCTGAAGCGTAGATGTTCAAATCAGCAGCCATAGCGCTAATTACTACGACCATTGCTGCAATCAATGAGAAAAATTTCTTCATGATACTTAATTTTTAGTTAATAATAAGGTTAATTGATATGTTGTTGATAGTTACTATTTAACCACCTTGTTGCCATTGACAATATATACACCTTGCGGTAGATTGGCTTCATCTGTGCCGAGATATTGTCCTGCTACCGACCATACTCCTACATTGCGATTGCGCTGTTGCTCTGAGTTGGTTAAATTCTCTACTCCGTCGATCACTACAGGTTCATCTTTCTTTAACGAGATACGTGTAGTAAACGAGTTGTTTGCCTTGGGCAACGAATAAGCCATCAGTCGCTCGTTGGTGTTGCTGACTATATAGAGATTACCGGCGGCATCGAAATCCATCGACCATGAAACATCTGTTGCTCCACCCCAAAATATATCATATATTTGCGTGAGCGAAGGCACACCTGCATCGTCGTATGTGATATCGAAGACGCGTGTAGTACCTGTGGAAAGTACCACTGCCAATCGTTCTCCATCAGCAGTAACAGCAAAACCACCCCAGCGGCATCCTGGAATTTTTGCTCCCATATTGAAGTCGGCTTTCCCTTGCGCATTAATATGCATGAACGGAGGTACGGCGTCCGACGAGTCGTAGCGATACTGACTCATCCACCAACCACCACGATTGTCGGAGAATAGTTGCCCGTTCCCGTTTTGGAAATGCGAACCGTTTGACATATCGTCGAAGAGTTTTGCTGTCGGTGCTGTATTCCACGGCAATTCTTTCTCACCGATGTTGAATTGTAGTATATTGGTGTAACATGAAGAGCCAAGCGAGTTATTACGTTCCATAACATAAAGTACACGGTCGGCATCCTTGCCTTTCACCACGCAGTGCATTGGTGGATTGAGTATTTCGTTCAAGCCCTTTGTTATTTTGCCGGTAACAGCATTACGCTTACCATCAAATACCGGAATAAAGGCTGTGTCAGGTTTGGCAGGATTCATTATATAGACATTCGACGACGAGAATGACGACGAGGTGATAAACACCTCACCATTTTCTGCCACTGCTGCTCGCCCTACACCTAATTGGTAATTGGTTGAGGTTGTTTCGCCCCATTTGACACTTCCATTCCAAGCCATATTACCTTGCTGTGTTATATCGGCAAAATCGGCACTGAGTACATATATGCCGTCGGTTGTTGTGCGTTGTTCTCCATCGCCCACTGTGGTAGGTCCTCCTACAGTTTCACTTACATATATTCTTCCAAAGAACGGACTCGACGGAGTCTTATCAATACATACTCCGCGTGGCGAATAGAAATGGAATTTTACTTCGTCGGTTGAGAACTTCTGAGGGAATGCTATTGGTCGGGCAGTAGCAGTGATACTGAGTGCATCGTATTGCTTAGCGGCAAATGGGTTCTCGATAAAATGAGGTCCCTTGGCGAGTGCACCGCAATCATAGGCATCTATTATTTCGCCCTCAGATTCAATATTCACCGTTACCGATGTCGCATCTTCGTTGAGTCGGAACGATATATTATCGTCGGTGACAACCACTTCGCCTGCATAAACAGCAGCAACCGGCTTATTGACAGTGCGCCATAATTGCATACCCTCGCCTATTGCAGCAAAATAAACTCGTATCTCGTAACCTTCAACCACCGGTAGCGCCGTCATATAGAGAGTAGTGTCGGTGCCTAAACCTTCTTCCGGATACTTAGGAGATACTAATTGAGCCTCTGAAAAGCCTTTTGTTATGTCTATCAGACAAAAACCGGTATTGCGACTTGCCTCGTTGCAAACAGGCAGAGCCATGTAGGAATGTTTGGCATAACGGAAGAAGTTGCCTCCGTATGCAACTTTCTGTTCAGTGAAATTATCTGCACTGAGTCCGACAAGAGTCATTCCGCCTGTTTCCCAATTGATAACAGCCTCGGTAGCAAACATATCCGGCGAATCGAGATAGAGACTTCCGTTGGGCATAATGACAGGACGTGTTTCATTGATTCGAAGTCCTTCGAGGTCGGGTATAAAACTGCGAGTTTCGAAGTTATCGGTTTGAACATCTGAGTATTTAAGTCCGACAATACCATCGCCGCCTTTATTGGCAGCATAGATAACAGCCTTCCAAAGCGGTCCTGAGACGGCAAAGGTCCTGCCGAAGTCTTCGTTGGAACATATTGCCACAGGATTCCGGTCGTTAACATCGTAGGCATAGACGGTATGATTATCGCAGAGAACAAGCAGGAAATTGTCGGCTGAGAAGTTGAAGTCGGTGATGGTGCCTTTCTCGGTATTAGCAATAATCACAGCACTACCTTCGGAATTGAGACTATCGGCATGCATACGAATTATCACAGAGTTGAGCAGACCATAGAAATATCCTTTGCGATACATTATTCTACTAAAAGGCAATTTATTTTCTCCTACTCCTCCGTCGGCTTCCATCAGATATTCGTCCAAAGCCACAGCACCTGCATCTTGAGCGGGTTCGGGATAATCAGTCGCTTCGGTGTGAGTATTGGTAATTTGGATTTTAGTTGCAGATATTTCGTTTGCAGCCACAGTTACGTCAACGGTGCGTGTAGCGTAGAATTGTTTCTCTGCTCTAATTTTATAATTGCCCGGTTCAAGGTCATAGAAAGCAAAAACACCATTATACCAATCGTCGGTTACGAGGGTTTGCAATACATTTTCGCCCGACTCGTCAAGAAGAGTTACAGTGGCTCCATTGATAGGCAGCCATTGGTCTTCGGAGTTAGGTATATAATAGAACTTAGGCTGATTTAGCACATCTACGCGCTCGTTAGCACTTTTCACATATCCTGAGATAGTGGCAGTGCCTGGCAGTTGGCGTCCGAACCATTTGTGAAAATACTGATACATACGCAATGCCTCGAGTTTACAGTAGTTACCGTTCATCAGCCTATGCGTTTCGGGCGGGTAGTCGTGGAATGAGCCTTCCGACAGATGTCCGGGCACAGTAAGCGGTCGGAGCACTCCTAAGCCGGCAAGCGGGTCGTTGGGGCTATCGCCATAGAATGTAATATCGCCACGAATAAGAGGAACGGCGGTAGTCCAAGTGGTAAGTTGGTTGGTTATCTGTACACTTCCTGCCATGGCAGCCATCTGGTCGGAATGCTCTACTGTAGGTTTACCATTCTCGCCATGATAGAGCATAAGCAGATAGTTGGTTTTTGAATTAAGAGCATTAGAGTGGATACTGAGAAAATGATCAACTCCGCGGGCATTCGCTTCTTCTGCAATAGCCGACAGGTCGCGGTCGCCACCAATTGTTACCGAATCTATTTCGGCTTGTGTAGCATTAGGATGTTTGCGTTTGAACTCATCAAGGTCGCGCGCACCGCTGTCGTTCCTTTCGCGCGAGAAATATACTGTAGCGCCTGCTTCTTGGAGCATTTTGCGAAGTGCCAACCCTTTGACGAAGTTCGACTTCGATTCCCAATAGCCAGCCGAGTCGGTCCAAACAGCAGGTACCGGAATAGTCCAGATGCTACGGTCGTTAGAGTCGAAGCCGCCATGACCGGGGTTGAGATAGATTTTTATTCCTTCGAGTGGTTTGCTCTCCTGCGCTATTGCTGACATGCAAACCAACAAAAATATTATAGTTGACAATGTGAATAGACGTTTCATGGTAGTATGATTAAGTGGAAGTAAAAAAAGGAATTAAAAAAACATTAAAAATTGAATATCATTACCTTTGATAATTATTCCAAATCGACGATAAATATTTGTCCTATCTCATTATTAAACGATACATGCTTTCCATCAGCCGATGCCGACGGATACATTGCCACCTTCTGACCAAGCAAAAGCGTTTGGGCAGTTTTACCATCTATAGAACGTACTACGAGTTTCGACTGCAGAGTGCGCCCTTTCTCGTCGTCGGTTTCTTGCATTCCGATAACACAATCGTTACCAAGCCATTGTGGGGCATTAAGCCGCCCGAGGCGAACGACATTTTCACCATTGATATCGCAAATACAAGTGCCGTGATATGCAGTAGAGAACACTATATGTTTACCATCGGGCGAAACAGTTGCCCAATAATAACTTTCTTTCCCTAAGGGTGCCAATAGTGTTGTCTTGCCATTATGATGCAACATCATACCATCGTCTTCAGTTGTGAGATAGACACGACTGACAAACCTTGCAGGCGTTAGTTTTAAGCGCAAAGGTATGCCTAAACTGAATTTCTTTGAGTTGAAAGTATTAACCCTTTCAAGCGACATGAAGCGCATTGCATTACGCATCTCAGCACGACTGTAATATATCGAACTTCCATCATCGGAGAAGCACATCCCGTAGCCGGCACTCGGAGCATCGGTAAGCCGCAGACGCGAGCCTGAAGCGATGTCATGTTTTGTCAGTCCATAATAGTTCTCGGTGGTTGACACCACAAAGGATGCATCGGGTGAAAAACGAGGATGGAAATAACCACCCGACTCTGTTCCACTGAGCATGCGCTCATCTGTTATTGTAACTATCTGAGCACAAAGTGGCAAGATAGCTACTGAGAAAAGAAAAAGGAAAAAGGATTTTTTCATGGCTGTGAGGTATTGATGAAAAATGAGGAAAAAAATTACTTTATTTCCACACCAAAGATGGTATATTCGTGGTTATCTTTGACAATAATTATCTGCCCGTTGCGTACAACTTTCACAGGGAGAGTGCCTTCAGATTGTTGTATGCTGAGAGCACTTTCCTGCCCTATCACAAAACTACGAGCTTCAGACCATATATCCACAGCATTGGGGCACCTTGTTTTAACTCGCCAGAAATACTCGCCATCGCCTTGGTTGGCAAGGTTCAAACGAAGAGAGGCATCAAACTCGGTGTCGGTTAGTTCTTGAGAGGCAATAACTTGCTTAAAATCAGAGTCGGCCGCTATTTGAATGATGTAACTGTCGGCTTTAGTAGGAGATTCGTAACGAAACTTAAGGTTATTCCACGTGAGTTGGCAATAACCATTGATGGGATATATAAGTTCAGCCGGCACCGCGTCCGCCAATTCTTCGCCCACTATCCGTAGAGAGTATTCATTTTCGTAACCATCAAGAACACTCACGCCAACCGCATGTGTTGTAGTACTGATACTCGTCGGGAGCGTAAACTGCTCGGAATAAGTTATGCCGAGCAGAGCATCGCCTACCGACCATATATGCGCCATATTTCGAAAAGACTTGGGTACGGCATAGACGGCATAATGCACCTGCCCCGCATTAGGATGTTGCCAACGGATAGTCTGTCCCTCTACAACAAAGT
The DNA here is from genome assembly GCA_017450605.1 of Paludibacteraceae bacterium. Taxonomy (GTDB): domain Bacteria; phylum Bacteroidota; class Bacteroidia; order Bacteroidales; family Paludibacteraceae; genus Colicola. The sequence continues at coordinate 35,429 of JAFSTG010000102.1, forward strand.
CGGAAACTGGGGGTTGCTCGGCAGTCGGTTTCCAATTAATAGGCGGTAGCAGCGCAGGATGTTCAAACTGATTGGCTTTAAACGCCTTGCGAAAAGCCTTGCTATATACCCACGCTTTTGTGTTGTAAAACACGCACCCAAAAGCATTATCAGAAGAAGAAGTTCGGTTTATATTTGCTTGAGTTTGAAGTTCTTCGACTGTAAAAGCTTTATTAATCTCAGATTTTTCAGCATATCGGTAAATAGCCATCGAAGAATAGAAATGCCTGCCGAATTGATTTGCAAGGTCAGCCCACCATGGGCACAGTTTGCGATAGTCTTGCCCTGTGCCTGTTGCCCAATAGAGTTGAGGCGAAATATAATCAATTGTCCCGTCTTTGAGCCAAGCAACGGGGTCACAGTATATCTCTTCGTACATGTTTCCGCCCGAGATGCCTGAGGGCAAGGTTATCCCTTCCTGACGAGCCACATAGGTATCGGTTGTCCAAATGCCGAAGGGTGAGATACCAAATGTAACCCATGGTTTGACTGCCTGAATAGTGTCGTAAACGTCACGCACCATCTGGCGCACGTTATTGCGCCGCCAATTACCCACCGTCATGTTAGATGGTTTATAATGGCGAATAGAAGCCGAATCCTGATATTGAGTACCCCCGTAGGCATAGAAATAGTCGTCGAAAATAATGCCATCAACATCATATTTATTCAAAACATCGCCTACCACCTCTTTTACACGTTGCCTAACCTGAGGCAAACCCGGGTCCATGATGATATTAGAAGAATAGTAAAGAAGCCATTCAGGATGAGAGTTTTCATAGTTTAGAGGATTATCGTGAGCACCGGTCCACTTGGCACCATTGCGGCTATAACGATATGGATTCATCCACGCATGGCAACTGAGCCCGCGCTTATGACACTCTTCAATACAATAAGCGAGAGGGTCGTAGCCGGGATCTTTGCCCCGCGTACCGGTAAGGACATTGGCCCATGGCTCGTAGTCAGACTGATAAAGTGCATCAGCATTATCACGAATCTGAAATAGAACGGTGTTCAAATTGAGAGTTTTTATAGAATCGAGCATTTGCCGCAGTTCCTGCTTTTGAGCAGTAGCAGAAAGACCTGGAGCAGACGGCCAATCGATATTTGCAACTGTAGCTATATAAGTGGCTCGCATCTCATGTTTGGGATTAGCAGCACCTGCTTGAAAGATAGCAACCCACATAAGTAGAAACAGAAAAATGCCAAAGAAATAAGTGTCTCTCATGGATAAGAATATTTTATAACATTTCGTGGCAAATTTACTATTTTTTTTTATAACTTGCAAGAATTTCTAATAAATTGCAAGAAAAAAAATAAATAAATACCCTTAATAATATGACACTTTAGCTTTTAGAAATGATAATTCACAAGTATATACAAGAAAACCGCTCGGAAGCGGTTTTCTTGTGTGGTGCCAACGGGATTTGAACCAGTGACACACGGATTTTCAGTCCGTTGCTCTACCAACTGAGCTATGGCACCATGCTTTTTTTCTCAAAAGCGTCTGCAAAAGTACTACATTTTTTTTAATTGCGCAAATAATAATACAAAAAAAATGTTTTTTTTTCTTTTTCTTGTGTAATTAAGTGAAAAAAATTACCTTTGCAAATTAGTTGTTGTACTTAGTACAACTTATATGCAAACAGGCAACTGACGAACTTTGTATAGCAGTATCTTACCACCCCGAATGATTGTTAAAACTGATATTAACTCAGACAGTATGACGAGCATGAATAGCGGAAAAATATATTTGATTTTGCGTTTTTCGAGCGTGGGTAATGTTGCTATGGCAGTTCCGATAATAGAGGCGGCTTGCCGGTTGCAACCTGATGATTGTTTTGTTGTGGTTTCGGCACGACGCTTGGAGGACTTATTTTATGGCATAAAGAACCTTAGTTTTCTCACGGCCGACTTCACAGGGAAAAGAAGCGGATACAAAGGAATTATAAAACTTTATAACGAGATAAGAAAATCGTACAAAAACATAGCCGCTGTTATCGACCTTCAGAACAGTTTCCGAACACGAGCGCTTAGATGGATGTTCACCTTATCCGGCACTAAAACATTCCATATCGACAATCAAATCCCCCAAAAGCGCCGAATGCTATTTCATGGCTACGAAAAACAACAACCACTGAGAACTGAATTTGAGCGATACGAAATGGTATTCGATGAAGCACGTATAAAAACCGACAGAGATTTTTGCAGAATTGCAATCAACCACGACGCTCAACAGCATATTAGTCAACACATCGGCGTCAAGACAGGCAGATGGATAGGAATTGCACCATTTGCAAAGAGCAAGACCAATATGCTACCATTCCGCACAACCAAAGAACTAATATCGCGTCTTTCAGCAGAGAAAGACACTCATATATTCTTGTTTGGCGCCGGTGAGATAGAATGTACTATGTTAGCACAATGGGCAAGTTTGTTCGACAACACTACAAGTATAGCCGGCAGCATGCCGTTGTCAGACGAATTAGAGTTGATGCGGCAATTAGACCTTATGATTTGTATGGACTCTGCCAACCAGCATCTTGCTTCGCTTGTTGGCACAAGGGTAGTGAGTATATGGTGTGGCACACATCCATACATAGGATTTTACGGATGGAAACAATCGCCAAACGACTGCTTGCAGATAAGTGTCAGTTGCCGACCTTGCACCATCCACGGTCGTCAGTACTGCAAATACTATAATTACCTGTGTCAGCAAATTAAAGTAGAAGAGATATTGGGGAAGGTGAAAAGTGAGAAGTTAAAGAATTGAAAATTAAAAAAAGTGAAAATATATGAAAATCTATGCATTAGCCAATCAGAAAGGTGGAGTTGGAAAGACCACAAGTTCAATTAACTTATCGGCAGCCCTTGCAAGCAAGGGAAAGAGCGTGTTGCTTGTAGATGCCGACCCTCAAGCTAACGCTTCGAGCGGATTAGGTATCGACATTCGCCAACTCAAATCTACCATCTATGAATGTATGATAAACGGCAACGACCCACATGAAGCCATCCAAAAGACAAGTTTAGAGAAACTTGATGTTCTGCCTTCGCATATAGACCTTGTAGGAGCCGAAATAGAGATGCTGAAAATGGAAAATCGCGAAAGCATTCTGCGCAATATGCTCTCGCCGCTAAGGGCTGAATACGACTATATAATCATCGACTGCAGTCCGTCGCTCGGACTAATAACAGTTAATGCCCTGACAGCTGCCGATGCCGTAATTATTCCCGTACAATGCGAGTATTTCGCTCTCGAAGGCATTTCAAAATTGCTAAACACAATTAAGATAATAAAGTCGAAACTCAATCCCGCTCTTAACATCGAAGGTTTTCTAATGACAATGTACGACAGCCGTTTGCGCTTGTCAAACCAAGTATATGAAGAGGTTAAGAAACATTTTGGTTCGCTCGTTTTCAACACAGTGATTGCCCGTAATGTTCGCCTGAGCGAAGCCCCAAGCTATGGCATGTCGATTCTCGAATATGCCCCTGGCAGCAAAGGTGCGAACAACTACCTTGACTTGGCAGACGAGATAATACACAGAAACAACTAATGTTTCTTTAAACGCCGGAAACGCCAGAAAAACCGGGAAAACCGGAAAAACCGGAAACGCCGGAAATACCGGAAACGCCGGAAAAACCGGAAACGCCGGAAAAACCGGAAACGCCGGAGAAACCGGAAACGCCAGAGAAACCGGAAACGCCGGAGAAACCGGAAACGCCGGAGAAACCGGAAACGCCGGAGAAACCGGAAATGCCGGAAATACCGGAAAAACCGGAAACACCCACAATAATGCTCAACACCCCGCAAAAGCAATATTATTCGATTCGTGAGGTTAGCGAGATGCTTGACGTCTCGCTTCCTACTTTGCGTTATTGGGAACAAGAGATAACGCAACTACAGCCAAAGACAAACGGACACCAAACACGATTCTACAGCGCTGAAGACATCGAACTTATACGCCGCATCAAGTATCTTCGCCAAGAACAGCACTTGTCGGTAAGAGCCATAAAAAAACAACTCGACACAGACCGTCAAGGAGTTGACCGCCGTCAACGCATTGCCGACTACTTGAAAAAAATAAAAGCAGAACTTGTTGATATAAGAGCAATGATGTGAAAGGTGAAAGGTGAAAGGTAAAAGGTGAAAGATGAAGATAAAAAGTAATGATGGATAATAGTAAAAATTGAAATAATGAAAAAAATTGATTGGAAACAATACATCCCTGATGTTATTATTTTAGTTGTATTCATTATAGCCTCAATGATTTATTTCTCTCCGGCATTGGAAGGGAAAATCATATATGCTGTTGACAATATCAACGGTAAGGCTGCTGCTAATGAATGTGCCCAATATGCAGAACAGGGTGGCAACTCGTTCTGGACAGGCTCTATGTTCTCCGGAATGCCAAACTATCAGATAGGTGGAGGGCACTATCTGTCGCAAAAGATTCTGCGACCATGTTACAAATTCTTTCATTGGGGACACAGAAACACTATCTTCATCCTTCTCTTTTACCTTGTTGCCTTTTATGTGCTATTGCGCTCACTAAGAGTTAACAAATGGATAAGCATGGCGGGTGCTTTCGCTATTGCGTTGTCGTCGTATTTCCTGATAATAGTGGCTGCACAGCACCATGCCAAATGCACTGCTATAGCATGGATGACAGTGGTGATAGCTGCATTTAACATGTGCTTCGATGGCAAATATGCCCGCAGTGCAGTGCTGACAATGTTTTTTATCCCTATGGGATTCTTCATACACCCTCAAATGTCGTATTATATATGTATGCTTATTGCACTACTCTATTGTGCTCAAGTGGTGGTACATATTAAAGAGCGCCGTTTCAAAGAGTTAGGCATAGCAACAGCCGTCTTTGTAGCATCGTTTGCTGTGGGAATGGGAATCGGCTCATCTAACATATTTGCCAACACCGAATATGCAGCCGAGACAATGCGGGGTGGTCATTCCGACCTCGAGAAGGTAACCGACGAACAGAACAAGACAAAAGGTTTAGACCTCGACTACGCTACGGCATGGAGTTATGGCAAAGACGAGACAATGACTCTGCTTATACCTAATTTTATGGGCGGTGCAAGCGGATATAACGTAGGTAAAGATTCTGAACTCTACCGCCGCTTGGTTGCAGAAGGTGTTCCGGCAGCATCAGCAAAACAGTTTTGCGAGAGCGCTCCAACCTATAGAGGTGAGAAAGCATTTACGTCGGGACCTGTGTATATAGGAGCCATAATATGCTTCTTGTTTATTTTAGGACTGTTAATAGTAGATGGACCATATAAATGGGCATTGTTTGTTGCTACACTATTCTCAATTTTATTAGCATGGGGGCATAACATGATGTGGCTGACCGAGTTCTTCTTCAAATATTTCCCCATGTACAATAAATTCCGTGCAGTAGAGAGCATACTTATAGTGGCTGAAATATCGATGCCGGTACTTGGAGTGTTAGCGCTCAAGCAGATAGCAGAAGGTAAGGTTGAACGTAAGAGACTCAACATAGGATTGGGAGTAAGTGTCGGTATAACAGCAGGACTCTGTCTGCTGTTTGCATTATTCCCTTCGACAGTTGATTTCACTTCGTCGTATGATGCACAATGGAGCAGCAGGATGCCTGAATTTGTTTATGACGCAGTGCTCGCACAGCGCAAAGCCATGCTGCAAGCGGATGCCTGGCGCTCGTTTGCATTCATAGTGATTGGCGCCGCAGCTGTTTACTTGTACTCTATTATGCTTGAGAAGAATAAAGATAACAACAACCGCACAACGATGATTTTCGGCATTGTGCTCACTGCCCTTATAGTGGCAGATATGTGGCCTGTTGACAAACGTTTCTGCAACGACAGCCAGTTTGTTTCTCAGAAAGACAGAGACAAGGCCTTTCGCAAACTCCCTTACGAGAACGAACTGCTTGCCGACCCCACACATTTCCGTGTTCTGAATCTTACTACCAACACCTTTAACGAAGCCAGGACATCGTATTATCTAAAGTCGATAGGTGGATATTCTGCTGCAAAACTGCGTCGTTACCAAGACCTTATCGACCATCATATTGCACCTGAGATGAATCCGCTGATGCACGCCATCTACGAAACACAAGGTTTCATAACTCCCACTAACGCTGACAGCATATTTCCTGTACTTAATATGCTGAATATGAAATATGCCATTGTAGGTTTGCAAGGCGGACAGCAGATAGCTGTGAAAAATCCGTATGCAATGGGCAATGCATGGTTTGTTGACGATATAGTGTTTGCTGACAATGCCAACGATGAGATAGATGCACTAAGCACTATCAATCTGCACAATACCGCAGTTACCGACCGCACGTTTGAGAGCGCAGTGACTGCCATACACACCGAGCATGACCCGAGTGCACAAATAACGCTGACAGAATATACACCCGAGTCGCTCCGCTACGAGACATCATCCGCTATTGACAAAACAGCTGTACTCTCAGAGATTTATTACCCGCATGGTTGGAAAGCAACTATCGACGGACAAGAAACCGATATCTTCAGAGTAAACTACATGTTACGTGCCGTTAACCTTCCTGCCGGAAAACATATTCTCGAATTACGCTTCGCACCCGATAGCGTAAAGAAGGGTAATATATTGTCGATGATATGTATAATCATCATGTTACTAACCATGACAGGATACGCAGGCTGGGAAGTGAGGAAAAGTTTGAGAAAAATAAATAGTTGAAAAGTTAAAGAATATCATGACTATAAATTCTAATATAGTATTGTTTGCTGCTATTGCGCCGGCATTGGTGTTGGCATGGTATATCTATCGTCGCGACAAGTATCAGCATGAACCTGTAGGGCAATTGCTAAAAGCGTTCAGCTTAGGTATAGTGGCTGTACTGATGGCAGCTCCGCTTGAAGCGCTCTTAGAGGCAGTAGGTCTGACAAGTTCGCACTCAACGACAGTGATTGGTAATCTGTGGGAAGCATTTTTCGGGGTTGCCTTAGTAGAAGAAGGATGCAAACTATTTGTGCTGTGGCTTATGCTTCGTCGAAATAAATACTACGACGAGATGATTGACGGCGTGGTGTATGCCACAATGGTAGGACTTGGTTTTGCAGCAGCCGAAAACATAGGTTATCTGTTCGGTAATATCGACTCATGGCAGTCGGTAGCAATCGGCAGAGCGTTATTTGCCGTTCCTGGGCATTTCATGTTTGCGGTGGCGATGGGTTATTACTATTCGCTTAACCATTTTGTTTCACCATCTGCCGGCAACAGAGCAAAGATTCTCCTTTTCCCTGTGTTGCTTCATGGAATATACGACGGGATTCTGATGGTGATGAACGTATCGGCAGGTGGTTCGGCAGTACTGCTTTTGCTATTTGTGGTATTCTGCATACTGATGTATCGTGGTGCAAAACGACGCATCAAGCGTTTACTTGACGACGACAAGATACTATACCACTTAGAACTTTGAACCCTCAGACGCCAATTGCAAATTAGCGTTTTCACTCAACTATAACCGCAACAATAAAATATGCCGGAGTTGTTTCTTCATTATATTTGGCTTAGAAAGGCATTTATGCCATACCTTCAGCATACTACCTTCGGTCAGCCGGTAGAGGTAATCAACACAGGCATATACAACACCGATGCAGGGCCGGACTTTAGCGCTGCCACCATTCGCATAGGCGGTATGATGTGGACAGGAAACGTGGAGATGCATGTTCGCGCCTCCGACTGGTATCGGCATCATCACGACAAAGATAAGAGTTACGACAACGTTATTCTGCATGTAGTAGCAGTAGCCGACAAACAGGTGTTTAACAGCCGTGGCGAAGCGATAGCACAATGCGAGTTACAGTTTGCGCATACCGATGAGCAACTGCATCGTTTTCTCACTCATCGCCGTGAGATGTGCACTGCCACACTGAGTAATAACCACGAGCTGCTAACTGATAATTGGAAACATTCTTTACTTATCGACCGCATGCGCAGGAAAGCCGAAGATATAAAATTGCTTCTTGCCATGACAAACAATAGTTGGGAAGATAGTTTTTATATCACTCTTGCTCATAATTTCGGTTTTCACACCAACGGTCTGCCCTTTGAGATGGTGGCAAAACAAACTCCGCTGACTTTTTTGCGTAAACACAGGCAGTCGCTCTTTCAATTGGAGGCAATGCTTTTAGGGCAATCGGGATTACTACCCAAACTCGGCAATCTGCCTCAGCGGGAGCAACTGATGCACGAATACGAGTTTTTACAACGTAAATTTTCGCTTGCAGGTATCGACCCGCAGATGTGGAAATACCTGCGTATGCGCCCGCAGAACTTTCCGGAAGTACGACTTCGTCAGTTTGCAGCTCTTATTCATAAGAACGAATCGTTGTTTTCATATTTTGTTATCGACAGCACAAGCGGTACACTAAAGACGTTGCGTGAGAAATTCGACATCAAGAACGATGCGGAGACAGATATTCCTGCTATAGGAAAGTCGTCGCAAGACGTATTACTGATTAACTCCGTTGTACCTTATATGTATGCCTACGGAGAGAGTATCAACGATAAAAACTTGATAGGACGCTCGTTTGAACTGCTTGCTGATATTCCTGCTGAAAAAAACCACGTTACAGAAGATTGGAAAACTTATGGGTTCAGCATAAGCAATGCGGCAGACTCGCAGACATTCCTGCACCTGACTGAGCAATACTGCTGCCAAGACCGCTGCTACGACTGCGAAATAGGATATCATATTTTCTCAATTAGAAACTAAAAAAATGTCAGTTAAAACTACTATATCATCGCCGGCTTCGAAATTGCCAAAGTTATCATTCATTATCGCTGCTGCAGTTAGCGCTATTGCCATAACGGAAGGTTGCGCTAATCGCGGAATAGGTCCGCAGGGCGGTCCGAAAGATGAGACACCACCTAAGATAGTGAAAGAAGTGCCGGCAAACGGGTCGGTTAACTATAAAGAGAATAACATTCAGATTTTCTTCGACGAGTACATCCAGTTAGACAAAGTATCAGAGAACGTGCTTGTTTCGCCACCTCAGCAGCGGCCGCCGGAGGTTAAAGCAATAGGTAAACACGTAATGGTGAAGTTCGATGGTGAACTGCTCGACTCGACCACCTACACCATAGATTTTGGCTCTGCTATATGCGACAATAACGAGAAAAATCCGATTGCCAACTATAGTTTTGCATTCTCTACCGGCAACGAGATTGACTCTTTACAAATTGGTGGACGCATGCTCAATGCAGCCGATCTCAACCCCATTTCCGGAATAATAGTAGGAATACATAGCGACTTGAGCGACACGGCATTATCAACTGTCGCCTTCAACCGAATAAGCAAGACCGATGCTTCGGGTAAGTTTCTGATAAAAAACATCCACAAAGGCAGTTACCGTCTTTATGGACTTCGCGACATGAGTAGCGACTACGTTTATCAGCCGGGAGAGAGTTTGGCAATGCTCAACGACACTATCACTCCATATTGTTTTCGAGACCTGCAGACAGATACTATCTGGCGTGATAGTATATCAACGCGTATATCAGATGGTGAACGCCTACGCGACACTATAAGTGTAATCGACACTATAATAACACACGAAAAGACTTTCTACCGGCCTGACAGCGTAGTTCTTTATTTCTTCGAGGAAGACAAAACCCGGCAGTATTTTATTCGGGCACTTCGCGAACAAAGAAACTCCATATCCTTATATTTCAATGCCGAACAAGACTCTCTGCCGCAATTCTTCCCTGCAGGAGGAACAGATAGCAGTTGGATAAATAGTGCTCTGCTGCAGTCCAACGAAAAGCACGACACTCTCACGCTCTGGATAACAGACACTGCTGCTATAGCAACTGATACCCTGCAATTTGCTATGCGCTATTTCAAGACCGACAGCATATATCAGTTGCAAGAACAAACCGATACCATACGCGCCTTATACAGAGCACCGCGCAACAATGCGAAAAACAAGAAAAACGACGAACAGAAGCAACAATTTATTGATATCAAAACCAATGCCTCTAACACTTACGATTTCTATCGTACTTTGCAAATTCAACTGCCCACCCCACTTGATAGTTTCGAAACAGATAACATACATCTTTATCAGCTGGTTGACACGACTCAAGTTGCTAAGAATTTCAAAATAGAAAAAGGCAACGATGTAGGAACTTTGCTTAATCTGATTTACGCATGGGAGCCGCAGACTGAATACGCACTGCTAATCGACAGTGCTGCACTGCACGATATTTACGGCTTATGCAACAACAAAACCACTGCCCGACTGAAAACACGCTCGACCGACGAATATTCAACCCTTAACATTAAGTTAGAGCCATTGGTTGAGAATGCTATTATTCAGATTCTAAACGACAAAGATGCAGTAGTTCGCGAACAAAAGGCAGAGAACGGCAGTGCTCGGTTTGAATATCTGAAGCCAGAATCGTACTACCTGAGAATGTACATCGACCTCAACGGCGATGGCAAATGGACAACAGGCGACTTTCTCACACACCGACAGCCCGAACCGGTGTATTATTTCCCGTCGAAGCTCACTTTGCGTGCCAACTGGGAGTTTGAGGAAAGTTGGAACATTTATGCCATACCTATGGCCGACAGCAAACCCGAAGCCCTGCGCAAAGACGCCGCAGCAAAAAAGAAATAACACCGGAAACACCGGAAATACCGGAAGCACCGGAAATACCGGAAATACCGGAAGCACCGGAAACACCGGAAACACCGGAAACACCGGAAGCACCGGAAGCACCGGAAACACCGGAAACACAGGAAATACCGGAAATACCGGAAACACCGGAAACACCGGAAACACCGGAAACACCGGAGTTGCCTTAACCCTTGTAGTTTCTCGGACTTACTCCATAAGCGCTTTGGAACGAATGGATAAAGTGCGAAGCATCATGGAATCCGCAAGCCACTGCTATATCGTCGAGTGTTCGGTCGGGTTGCTCTTCTAACATAATCCGCGCTTTCTTTAGTCGGGCTGAAATGATATATTTCTTTGGTCCCATTCCTGTTACACTCATTGTTTTACGCTGCAAAGTCCGGAGACTCATGCACATCTCGTCAGCGAGAGTCTCGGCAGAACAATTATCGGGCAATAAGTGCTCGATGGCTTCGTCGAGTTTTCGCACAAACGCCATAGAAGAAACAACCGAAGATGTGGCATCTGCCGCATCTGTCGCTAAAGAATCGACTGCATCGAATGCCACCTTATTTTGCAGAGTCAGATAATGTTGCTCTAAACGACGACGTTGCTCCTGCAAATTGGTTATACATACCATCAGTTCTTCAGAATTAAAGGGCTTGAACAGATAAGTATCGGCACCTGCTTTCAAACCTTTTATTCGGTCGGCTTCGGTTGCTTTGGCAGTAACAACTATAATAGGTATATGGTCGGTGTTTTTATCTTGGCGAATTGCACGACAGAGAGATAAACCATCGGTATGCGGCATCATAAGGTCGGTAATAATAATATCAGGCAGCAGCTCGCGAGCCATAGTTAACCCCTGCTCGCCATCGGCAGCATAATGCAACTCGTATTTATCGGCAAGAAGCGAGCCGGTGTAACGTGCCACATCGGCATTATCTTCAACAATGAGTATCGAAAGTTTGCCGGCTTCAGAAACAATCTGCGACTCAAAAGGCTGAGTAGTATCGTCTGCAGGCAAGTTAACAACCACCGACGGTTTAACGTCTTGCATATTCTCGTCGGGCAACGGATCGATTCTTGTAACGACAATTTTAAAAGTTGTTCCCTTATTTTTCTCGCTCTCAACTTCAATTGTACCTCCACTTGCCTCTATAATCTGACGAACGAGTGCAAGTCCGATACCACTGCCTGTAGCCTCGGCATTATCAGCACGATAGAATGGTTCGAATATATGCGGAAGGTCTCGTTGGTCGATTCCATGACCGGTATCTTTAACTGCAAACATTATGTTATCACCGACTGAATGCAAATCAACTGTTATTTCGCCGCCATCAGGTGTGAATTTAACGGCATTGGAAAGTAGATTTGATACTACCTTCTCAACATAATCGGCAACAAACACCACATCTATTCCGCCTTTGTCGGTGTTATAAACAATAGTGATATCCTTTTGCCTTGCCAACTCACGGTGTGCTTCCACTATCATCTCAACAAATGCTGCAACATCAGCTCTCACACGCCGCTGCTCGCCTATAGCTGATTTCACTTTAGAGATATCGAGCATCTGATTCACAAGTGTAAGCAAGCGGTTTCCCTGACGTACTATCATATCGCCGGCTTCGTGCTGCTTGCCGGCATCGAAAGTATGTTTTTGCAATTCGCCACCCACACCAAGAATGACGGTTAGCGGCGTGCGGAACTCGTGAGTAACATTTGTAAAAAATGCTTCTCTTGCCTCCGACAACATTCTAAGAGCTTTTTCGGCATTTCTTTTCTGGCGGAAAGCATACCAAAGCGAAGTAATAATAATGCTGAATAAAAGAATGAGGGCGACAATAGTCCACGAAATCAATCTTATCTGCGATTTCTTCTGCTCGTTCTCTTTTTGTAACTCATCGTTATGCAGTTCGGCATTGGCTTTGCTCATCAGCTCGTTGAGTTGCACCGAGTGTAGCGAATCAGACATCAGTGTGTACTGCCTAAGAGCAGCTATTGCCTGCTTGGGGTCGATAGGTTCGTAAGCCTCGCAGAGGGTGCGATAATCGTAACGCACTGCATTGGCATTGCCTATTTCTTTTTCAAGACTGATAGCTTCAAGAAGGGCTTCAACAGCTTCCTGATTGCGATGAAGATCAATCAAGTTCCATGCCTTAAACTCGAGACTTATGGCAAGCTGATTACGGTCTAAGGGCTCGTGAGCACGTACTATCTCGATTGCTTCCTGAGCCGAACTGAGACCAATCTCGTAGTCGCCTTTACGATCGTAAGCATAGGAGAGTTGGGTGAGGTGATTGGCAACACCTGGCATATAACCTATCTGACGGGCAGCTTCAACTGCTTTTTTGCCATACTCGATAGCTTTGTCAACCTGCCTTGCACCGCAATAAAGTTCGCAGGCGACACCAAACGCATTATGTGTCTGAATATTTACGCCCAACTGAGCATTAGTAGAAATAGAGCGTTCAACAAGCGCAAGAGCCTCTTCGTAATTATTGAGTCCGTAATTGACAAGACTAAGATAGAGATACGCTCGCGAAAGCTGCATTATGTTGCCTGCTTGAGAAGCAACCCGCACTGCCTCCTGACCAGATTCGATAGCATCGGTGTAACGCGTGAGCTTATAGAGACAGTATGCACGGTCGCATAGCGCAGTTGAAAAGACATCAAGTTCAGACAACTCTTCAGCAAGAGCAGTAACAATATCTGTTTTAGAAAGCGCCTCGGCAAAATACGAACAAGTAGTCAACCAACGCTCGGCGGCGAAATATACAATCATGTCTTGCCTCTGCGAGGGTACGGATGCATCAAGAACAGGCACTGTATCGCCAAAGAAAACGACATCTGCGGCAACGACATGAAGCAAGTCGGCAGCTGCCAACTTTTTGTTCTCGGCTTTAGCATTAGAATAAACCGATAGCAAAGAGTCCACTTCGCTTAGAGTCGTGGCTAATACCGACGACGTAAAGCAACATAAAAGTAGAGATAATGCCAAACTATATTTTTTCATATCTTAGTAATTTTGATTTGCAAATATAAGAATAAAATAACAAATAAAATAGGCTTTATGATAAATGATAATGATTTTTGTCGCTTTTTTACAAATATAATTGTCATAATCTTACAACCGATTGTCGCTTTTTTACAAAAGAGCTAATTATATTTTCAGTACCTTTGCATTGGAAAAAGTATAAAAAAGCAAGCGGGCGGTATCTTACCAATATCAATTGTATCTATTCAATTCATTAACAAGAATATACAAGGCTTAAAAATTGTGCAATTTGTAGCACAAAAGCGCACTTGCAACTCTGCAGCAGTTTTCGAGAAACAACAAAAGTATGTCAGCCACAACATTCACTATTTCAAGCAGAAAGTCTGTTTTATGCATTAAAGACTGGCTCTGTAGCATTTTTTGCAAGAAGAATGCGTGGTCGGTTTATGCTTCAGCTACGCTGATAGTGGCCATGCTTTTTATTCCATCGCAATGTTTTTCACTTGTCAAAAACAATCAAATTGCAGTTGCGCAAAGGTTGACGCTGCATACGATTGACGAAATGACACCTTTGAGCGACGTTACTCTTATTTTCGACAGCGAAGATCTTTCAGGAGGCGGTACGGGGCAGGCTGTGCAGCAATCCTTGCCTTCGGCCGACACTATTCATCTGCCGGTGGTATATCTGCAAAACAACGCTAAACAAAACAATCTCACATCATCGTGGCACAGCATAACAATAGTGCTAATGGTGGTGGTAGTGCTATTGTTTATAGGCGGACTGATAGCCACACATTTCTACAGCAAACATTCGAAGCATGATAATCAGCGACTTCTCGAAGAAATAGAACATTTGAAAACGATGCAAGTAAATAAAAACAATTCGAACAGCAACGACAACATCGGCGTTAGCAACATGCAGCAAGAGGCAAACGCATCTGAGCCAATATCGGCGACCGCTATCGACAGACATAATGCTCTTAGCAACGACGAGATGTTCTTGCAAAGCGTTAATCAGCTGATAGAGGAAGACATTACTCTTGCTTCAAACGTTGAAAAATTGGCAGAAAAGCTCAATATGACAACTCAAACGTTCCGCAGGCATATTAAATCGGCTACCGGGCAGTTACCCAAAGCATATCTCTCGTCGCTACGCATGACAGAGGCAAAAAAGATGCTCGAGCACACTGATTTCTCGCTTGTAGAGATAGCAGATATATGCGGTTTTACCGACGCAAGCAACTTCACCCGTACCTTCAGGCGCGACTTTAAGACAACACCTTCCGCCTATCGTGCTCAGCAGAGACGTTCACATAAAGAGATGAGACGAAAAAACAACCGATAAGTGTTCTTTTTAAATACATGCAACAATCAAACAAATCAATAATACGTTTTACTAAAACATTTTCAAAATGAAAAGAATTTTATCAATTTTAGCCATGGCAGCATTGATGCTGCTTGGCATGGGCGGACTGACGTTTGCCCAAGACACGACGAGCAGTGACCTCGACAAAGTAGGAGCCACCGGCTCCACCAATGCACGCAGGGGGGCTACTGTATCATCAACTCCATTTGGCGTTTGTAATGTAACTGTAACAAAAATGCCTTCGGGCAACACCCCCGGCTATGTTACCATAACGGGGGCGAGCAGTTTAACTTTCTGCGAAGAAAGCTGGTATGTATCGGCTTATTTTAAAGACAAGAGCGGCCGGCAGTTTATCGTTACCAAGATAGGTAACAATGCTTTTTCGGGCACAGCATGTCAGACATCGTTTAAGTATATATGGCTGAATTATTTCAATTCGTCACTATTTACTTCAAGCACACCGAAGAACACTCTTGATTACGAGTTTGAGATTGGTGCCAATGCTTTCAGCGGTTGTAGCAAACTCGTATCGTTTGGTGCTACCGTTAATGGCAGTTCTCAGTACATTGACTGCAAGAATATCGGCTCGAATGCCTTTAAGGACTGTTCGAGCATGACACAATTATATGTAAAAGCAACTAAAGGCGGTGTTATTAATGCAAGTGCATTCGAGAACTGTTCTTCTCTCAGTTCCACTCTGCATCTTAGCGGAAGTATTGACAAGACAGCATTCACCGGTTGCACAAGCGTAACCAACATCAATTGGTACGGCGGTTACTCATCAACTCTCAACTACTCGTCGGATTCTCCTATGTATCCGATGCGCAAGAATGTCAAGACAGTTTATCTATGTGGAGCTGTTCCTGCACATTTCTTCGAGGATTTCACAGCGCTGACAACAGTCAGTTCCTCAGCAAGTTTCTTTGACAACATGAAGAACACCAACAACTATCAGATGGGTATTGGTGAAAAAGGTTTCGGCTACTGCTCCAACTTGCAGTCGGTACAGGTGGCGGGGGCTATTCATAAGAATGCTTTCCAAAATTGTTCGAAACTGACTTCGGTAACCTATCGTGGCGCTTTCCTTTCAAACAGTCAGGTTCCGACCGACTACGACGGCAGTTTCTTCTATAGCGTTAAAGACTACGTTACCACCTTCTCCATCGAAGAGACATCAACAAGCAACAAGCCAAACTCATATATCCCTTCGTATCTTTGCGCCGGGATGAAGAACCTTAAGAAAATAACTATTCCTGATTATGTTTTCTCGATAGGCGAAGGTGCCTTCCGCGGATGTACGTCGCTTACCACTGTAAGCATCAATTCGACTACTTCAGAGTTGAGTGTAATAGGTCAGTTGGCATTTCTTGATTGTACTTCACTTAGCAGCATTACTCTTCCACCCTCGATTGAATATATCTACCCTGAAGCCTTTGAGTGGTGCGAAAGTCTGAAGACATGCCCTCTTAACTCCACCCATGTAAATCTGAAGATGATAGGTCGTTCTGCCTTCTATCAGGCAGGACTAACTTCACTGTATATCCCCGCAAATGTAAAGACATTAGGTTCGATGCTGATAGGCGGTTCGAAGTGCAATGTTACCTCAATCACCTTCATGCCTAAAAACCTCTATAGTTCGAACATAGGCGGTTCGTGGGCTAATCTGTTCTTCGGCACACAAGATATGTACAAGAAAGAGCGCGGCAATGTAACTCATTTCTACCTTAACTCAGAGTTGACATCTATTCCCGACTCGCTATGCTGGAACTTTACGGGGTTGAACTATTTATATAACCATAGCGGTTCGAAGACATTATCGGCGGTAAAAACGATAGGTAAGGCATCGTTTGCCAAGTGCACTATGCTGTTTCATAATGTTACATCACTGTTCCCCAACTTGGAGAGCATAGGTGAATCAGCATTTGAGGAATGTGGCGATAATTTCCTGTTAATCAGTCTTCCTAAAGTAAAAACAATAGGCAACAAAGCATTCAAAAATTCAGGTGCGATGAAGATGAGTGCGTTGGGGCTTCAAGATCTTACATCGATAGGTGACGAGGCATTTGCCGGATGCAGTAAATTGCTTGATATTGTTATTCCCGAGAAAGTAACAAAGGTAGGAAGTGATGCATTCAAAGGCTGTAGCGCAGTTGTAACAGCAGATTGGAATGCCGCTGAATGCAAAACATCAAATCCGTTTGGTAGCGTAAAGAGTCAGTTGAAAAAACTCAACATAGGTGAACAAGTAACCTACATACCAGAATCACTTGCTGATGGTTCGAAGGTTCAGAAACTTACTTTCCCTGCAAATGTACTTACTATCGGTAATGCAGCTTTCCAGAACTGCACCTCACTCGACTCTGTAACTATATGCTCCAACTTGAAGGACACTAAAATAGTTGGTTTCGACAATGCTATATTCAAAGGCTGCAGCAAACTCAAAAAAGCTATATTCACGGGTGCAACCTCCATACCGGAGATGTTGTTCTCAAATATATCTTCACTTACCACGGTTGAACTTGGTGAAGTTGTGACAATAGGTAATTACGCCTTCGATAATACATGTCTTACTTCTCTCGCACTCAATAACGTTGATAACATTGGTGTTTCAGCATTTGCAGAGATAACGGCTCTGAAGACTATCGATATCGCACAGAAGGTTCCTACTCTCTTCACGGATGGTATATACCCGAGCAGAAACTCTTTCTATGGTTCTACCAACATAAATAAGATTACTGCAAGTTGTTCTATCGTTGATGCTGTTAAGGCTGATGCTGCTTGGATAGCCGTTTGTGCCAATATACAAGGTTCTGACACCAAATATACTCAAGAATATCTCGACAAAAAGATCGGCGATGATTCGTGGTACTCATACAATGGTAAGATTGAGATAGTAAAAGCTCTCGACTGCGAAGGTAACGTAACTCTGAAGTGTAATCCCGACGAAGGCTATAAGTTCGCTTATTGGCGCGACAACGGTTCGACAGAGAACCCGCGCGACTTCGAACTTAGCAATTACTACCTATGGTATCTTGGTGCTCTGTGCTACAACGATGCCAACCTCTATCAGACCAACTTCACCGTAGAGCCTGCCGGTGCCGGTTCGATATTAGCAACCAACCAATACGGGCACAATCGCAACGACCAGAGGTTTATAGCATTAGGCTCGACAGATCGTGAAACTGCTTATTTAACACCTGTAGAACTAAACGGCTGGTATCAGTTCAAAGAGTGGCAATACAACCCAATGTATTCTATGATACCTTACGAGTTGCCTGAAGCTCCGGGCACCTATTCCCTTACGCTTGATATAATGGAGAATCCGGGAATGGGTGAATATGACCCCGAAACCGGTATGTGGATGCCTGGCGAAACCATATACGAAACACAGTTCGACCCCGACATGAAAGCCGTATTCGAGATAAAAGACATCTCGGTAGTTGTAGAGAACTGCATGGCTGAAAACGGAAGTGTAAGCACCGACCTGACAGGCGAGCAGAAACTTGGTACAGAAGTAACCTACACAGCCTCTCCTGCTGAAGGTTTCTTATTCGACAAATGGTCGGACGGCTCGACCGATGCTGTTCACAAAATAACGATAGCTCCTGAATTGCTTGTTGAAAACGAGATGACAGGAATGGATGAAAACGGCGATCCTGTTTACATTGAACACAACGTTTTCGATGGCTCAATGCTTCGCACCTACAACCCATCGTCTGTATATTATGTACGTCTGTGCCCGACCTTCAAAGTTGACCCGAACTACAAGAAGAAATACACCATCACCGTTGAAAGCAACGATGAGGCAAAGGGTACAGTAAGCGGTGGCGGCGTTTATGAGGAAGGAACGGAAGCTACTCTCACAGCTACTGCGAAACCCGGCTTTGACTTTGTAAGTTGGAACGACGAGGTAACAGAGAATCCGCGCAAAGTTACCGTAACAGGCGATGCCACCTATATAGCTGAGTTTATCATTCATGTGAACTACTTCGACATAACCGTTAATGCAGATCCTGAGGAAGGCGGTATTGTTATCGGCGGTGGCAACTATGCCGAGAATACCGAAATCACTCTTGAGGCTATAGCCAACAGCGGCTACGAGTTCGTACAATGGTCGGATGGCGTGAAGACGGCCACCCGCGACGTAAAAGTGACAAAGAACGACACTTATACCGCTCAGTTCAAAGCACTTGAAAACTTCTTCACCATCACCACCATTGCCAAACCGGCAGAAGGAGGTGTAGTAGTAGGAGGCGGACAATATGCCGAAAACAAAGTTATTCAATTGGCTGCAGTACCTAACGAAGGTTACGAGTTTGCCCAATGGGAAGACGGAGTTAAGACAGCTGTTCGCGAGATAACAGTAACAAAAGACGAGACCTATACAGCAGTGTTCATGACCAAGAGCGCACAGCAATACTTCACTATAACCACTATGGTATCTCCTGAAGGTAGCGGTGTGGTAGTAGGCGAAGGCAAGTATGCAGTTAACACAATCATCAAACTGAAAGCTGTGGCTAACGACGGCTACGAATTCTTGCAGTGGGACGACGGCAACAAAGACAACCCACGCGAGATAACAGTTAAGGAAGATGCTGTTTATAAGGCTATCTTTAAGAAGATAGAGACTTACTATACCATCAATGTTTTCTCTGCCGATCCAGAAGCAGGTACGGTTATAGGTACAGGCTCGTATGTTGAAGGTTCTGAAATTCAGATTGCCGCTATGCCTAACACAGGCTATCGCTTCAAGATGTGGAACGACCAGAACACCGACAACCCACGTACTATAGTAGTAGAGGGTGATGCGAACTACATAGCATCGTTTGAAAAAACTACTGACGGTATCGACAACTTTGATGCAGAAGAGAACAATATCCGCAAAGTGATGATTGACGGTATCATCTACATTCAGAAGGGCAAAAAACTATATAACATGCTCGGAGCCGAGGTAAAGTAAGAGGAAAATCCGGAAAAACCGGAATATCCGGAATATCCGGGAAAACCGGGGAAACCGGAATAGCCGGAAAATCCGGAAAAACCGGAAAAACCGGAATATCCGGAATATCCGGAAAGACCGGAATAGCCGGAAAATATTCGGTATCACGGCATTGGGTTGCCGTGATACCTCCAAAAACAAAGCAACATCCAAAGACAAAGCAAATAAGATATTAATATTCACCAAAATTAACTAACATGAAAAAACTATTTACTTTTCTGACATTGGTGCTGCTGATGGCTGCACCAAGGGCGGTAAACGCAACGGAAGTTACGACTTATGCGTATGATAATTCCAGCGTTTACTACATGAAATGTGTTTATGACACAGATGATGGCACGGCGAAGATCTATCTGTACGATATCGATTCTTATGCCTACAAAAAAGACATGTTCTTCCCCAACAAGGTTTATGTCAAATTTGAAGACTATGACGGCAAGGGTGGCGTATTGGATGTATTGGATGGAGGAACAGAGTACGAACTTGACGAAAATTGCTCCCTTGATATGATTGCCTACGGCGATGTGGTAGAGACGCTCACTATCAGGTGTAATGGTGCTATCCCTGATTATTTCGCTTACTACATGGAGATGGACAGTCATACGAATCCTACGAGTCTCCGTTCTATCACCATCGGTGAGAATATCACCAAGATAGGTAACAATGCCTTCCCGTATCACGAGAACCTTGAGAGCATCACTTTCTCAAATAGCAGTGAAAGTAAACTGACTGAAATTGGAAACAATGCATTCACGGCTGCTCGCGAGGAAGAAATGATGATGCCGGGCAGTTACACGTATTACGGCAACCTCAAGTGGCTCGATCTGCCTGAATCGGTGACCACTATCGGTGCGGAAGCCTTTGCCGGACACTCGGCGCTTACATCGCTTATCATTCCTAACACAGTCTATATGATTGGCAATAATGCTTTTGCTAATTGCGGTATCACAGACTTAACGATCGGCAATGGAGCAGGCAGTATGAGTTCGCTTACGCAGTCTCCGTTCATCGGCTGCCCCCTCAAGACTGTAACGGTTTCCGCTGATTATAGTTCTGAAGGTTATGTAGCATCCATAGCACCTTATATGTTTGCCAATGTAAGTTCGCATTTCACGCTTCAATTTAATCCTTTATACATGACTGCATACGAATTTGTAGGTTTCTATGAGAAGTGTCTTGCAAGTTCGGGTGTTGAAAGTATCCTGATGCCCGAGGGTTACTCCTTGAGTCCGATGTATCCGTACGCTATTTTCTTCGACAAGAGTGCGTGCGAGTTTACCTACAACCTGTCAGGTATATACATTCAAACATGGGAAGAGATAGGAAACCGTGTCGTTGTTGAAGACAAGGGTTTCTATTATTCCGGTTTAAAAGACTTTAAAATGAGAGTCTGTGATGGCGGTATGTTATGTGAAAGCACTACTCCTTCTACGTCGTTGGCTAAAATCGGCGAAAGCGCTTTCGAAGGTTCCAAACTGACGGGCGACCTCGTACTTGCAAAATATATCAATCCTGCCACCAAAGCGGAGGACTTCCTTGAGCTTGGCGAGAACGCCTTTGCCAACACGCCGAACCTCACCTCCGTTACGTTTGAAGGAAAGACCAACGAGGGCATGTATGAGTGGCTGCCACAAGGTATTTTCTACCGCTCCGGCATCAAATCGGTTACTCTGCCCGCTAATATAACAGCGATTGGAGTGAACGCATTTGCCGAGTCGAAACTTGAAACCTTCACTGCCGATACCAATATTGAGGATATTTACCAAGGGGCATTCAAAAACTGCAAGGAACTGACAAGCGTTGACCTCTCGAAGTCGAAAGTTGCCACCCTCTATCAGGAGCTCTTCCGCAACGACAGCAAACTCGCCGAACTGAAACTGCCTGAGGAGATGCAATATTTCCAACAGTATGCATTTGAAGGTACGGCACTCAAATCATTGAACGTCAACGCTTCGCACCTCGATCCATACGCTATCTATGATATGCCGGAATTGGAAGAAGTGCGGTTTACACACCCTCTATTGATGTTTGTAAATGAGAATAGTCTTGTCTCGCTGCCCAAACTCAAGACGGTGGATTTCGGCAACTATGTCAAATATCTCCAAAA
>JAFSTG010000009.1 GCA_017450605.1 Paludibacteraceae bacterium
ACGCTTTGATAGAATGGTCTTGAAGCATTGGTGAACATAGCACTCATGGTATGCCTTTGGCTGCCGGAGAAGATGAACTGGGCATTATGGCAGTGTTGCACGTATGTGCGGAGCTTAGCTTCGATATTCTTTTCAGAAAAAGAACCTATCTGCTGAAACTCGTCTATTGCAACAATACATGGTTTATCTGCCGACTCTAAATAGCGAAATATTTCATCAAGTGTGGTTTCGCTCGCCTGTATATCACCTATCTGTACATTGAAACTTGGTTCGCCAAGCGGTGAGAAACTTATCCCGGGCTGAATAGAACGCATCGTCTCCCAGAAACGCTGAAGTACGCGTGCACCGTAAGGTTTCAGTCGCATCAATATCTCACGACTGAGTTTTTGAACTAACTCACGAAGAGATTGAGTGTCGTAGATATCAATGAAGAATGTGTAATACTTCTCTTGAATTTCCGGCAAACTGAAATAATGTTCTATCAATCCGCTTTTGCCCATACGACGTGTTGCTATCAGTGCTACATTATTGCCATTGGCTATTTCACGTGCCAACTGAGCTGTTTCTTCCACCCTGTCGCAGAAATAGTGTGCGCCTTCATAACCACTGATAACAAACGGATTAGATAATGCCTTCATGATTTTATTGTTTTATAATTATTAAAAGATAATAAAATTGCATTTCCGTCGCAAAGGTAATGAAATTTTCATTAAACAGCAAATACAAGTTCTAAATTTTTCAATCAGATGAAAAAATAGGTATCTTGCGGTAATCCAATATGTCAAATATCGCTGTGGCTGCGCTCTTGCGAGCTTTGCCGTTGTTTATGTGAGTTAGGTATGCGAGTCGATTACTCATCTAACTGCATAATTTGTCTTCCATTCGGCAGGAGGAGTGTGCGTCGGTGCGGCAATAAGGTGTCGCTAAAGACGGACATGCCGTCTTGCTGCAAGGTGCTGTCTATCCGTATGTCTGCCATGTTGAGCACCGACCAAAAGACATTGTCTGCAGAGACAGGGGCATCTTTATGCTTTATCATATTCGCTACCTTTTCGGGGTAGGCGGTTTTGTATTCGTCGCTGTACCAAACTATCAAGGGTACGTGATACTCGCTCTTATGCGGAAGAGTATATCCGTGTGCACCACCGGTGTCGGTAATTGGTCCCTCACCATGGTCGGAGGTGAATAGTATAGTTGATAGAACTTTGTGTCTTTCGGTTACCTCAATCAGTGCTGCAAGTAGCGAGTCGGTATATAAAATAGTGTTGTCGTAAGAGTTGTTGTAAATATCTGCGCCGCATACTTTTTTGCTCGTCGTGACATCGGGGAAATAACGGCTTGTTGTTTGCATGGTATTCAGATAGAACTGATGACTTCCCCAAAGATGAAGAACGGCAAATACTTTATCATGTAAACTGCAAATAGAATCAACAACCCCAGGCATATCAATATCGCAGTGGACATTTATTTGTTCTGCCCCTTTGACAATATATCCGCTTACGCCATCGTTCACTATTTGTGCCTCATTAGTAATCCAATATGTTTTGAACCCACTCTGATTATAAACCTCTTGAATGGTTGGTGCAGAGTAGTTGTTTTCAAAGTCGGTGGCTGTAGTGGGAGTTATTAGCATCGGTACAGCGTACATGGTAAAAACTCCGGTGGCGTAGTAATTACTAAAAGACACGACTCGTTCATTATTCTCTATTCGCGGAGTCGTTGGTCTCTGATATTGCTTATTGATAGACAATCTCTCGTAACTAAGTGATTCGTCTATCACTAAAAGGTATAACTCCTGTTCCTGCTCGCTGCTTCTTTGCATTATACTGTAATCATCAATAGGTTTCGCTATTCCATTCTCTCTTTCTTTAATCTGACGATAAGCCTCTGCAAATTGTGTGTAGATATTGAGTGGCGGATGATGCAGCACTGCCTTGCTTGTTGTCTCAAATCCATATCCTAATAATAGCGAAAGAGTAACAATAGTCAACATAATAGTGTCGCACAGCAAGACCAGTATTTGCTTTCGTATTTTCGGCTTAGTGAGGAAGAAAAGAGCAGTAGCGCACAGATAGGCTATCGCAAGAATCACAATAAAAGTGAGGTGCTGCATAATAACTCTTCCTACAGCTCCTTCTGCTTCATAGGGCGTTGTCATGAATAACGACCTTATATAACCGGCAGATGCCAAATCGCCATGATATACCAATTCGTGGGCTAATTCGAAGAGAGAAACCACAAACAAGATTGTAAATACTCCCCATCTTAACCAACGGTAGGGCAGCAACATTACAAAACCTGTCAGTAGCAATGTAACTGAAAGACTACAAAAAATATTTAAAAAGAACGCTTCTGAGTTGCACGAGGCATTAAGAATAGTAGGTAACGCACTTATTGTTAAAATTAAACAAAACAATATATGCTCCTTTATTCTATTTGTTTTTTCGTTTTGCATTGCTCATTATTATTGGTGCACCTCTTTTTGGGGTAACTTTAATTGCATAAACAATTAAAATGATTCCTATAACGATATATGGAAGGCTTAGCATCTGCCCCATATTGATTAGAAAGTTGTCTTCAAATGCTCTTTGCGCCGGTTTTAAAAACTCTATGAAGAAGCGCGGACCCCAAAGCATCAATGCGCTAATCCCGGTTAAAAGTCCAATGTGTGATTTGGCATTAGTCTTTTTGTAAATTATCCACCAAATTGCGATGGCAATAACCGCCAGCAAAGACTCGTAAATCGCAGTAGGATGGCAGGGTAGAGTATCACCATTCTGTACAAAAATAAACCCCCAAGGCAAGTCTGTCGGATATCCATAAATCTCCGAATTAAAAATATTGCCTAATCGTGAGACTGCGTGAAAAGCCAATCGGCTGACAATCATTCTATCCATTATCCACCAAACATTACAATCAAAGAAACGCCGCGCTACAAGCAGAGCGCCGAGAAACATACCTAAATCTACGCCATGACTTGCCATACCATGACCGATATGTAGCAGTTCCCATGGATGCTCAATCGTCGGATTACGAAAATTGAACACTAATCCTAAAAACTTTATAGGCTCACCTAAATAATTGTTTTCAACCAATCTTACGTCATACCATTCGTAGAATACACAATGGAAAACATGACAAAATAGTGTACCTAATATTGCACAGAAAATAAACGCCAAATCAGCATATTGCCGAGGATAATGCTCTTGCTTGTAGATTATATATTGCAGAAAATACACACAAAGAAGAGCAATAGTTACCAACAATCCCCACCACCCGATAGCGAAATGCTCGCCTTCGTAGATGAAAGGCGTCACGTTCCATGTTATGTAAAGTAAGTTGGTCATTGGGTGCGGTCAGTAATTACTTTTGCTGTTTATTGTCTTACAGTATTTTATCTCCAATCGCCTGCATACAATAATAGGCAGGACACATTGTGTCCCACCTATAAGGCTTTGTTATAAATTACAGTGATAAAATTGCAGATAATTAAGGCGTAAAGGCAATTGCTAACCGCTGCTACAGCGTTTACAAACATGCATACCACACCCTTAGGCGCATATAGCTCCCGTATTGAATCACTCCACATCTGCATACTTAACACACTGATTGGTGAATTTCAGCAACTTAACACAATTTAATACTTCTTGCTGAAATAGGCATTGCAAAATGCGCACCAATCGACGCTGCAAAGATAAGAATTATTATGATTTTGACAAAATTTTAGAATTAAAATAGATGATTTTTATCAAAAAGCTTTCTATTGTTATCTATTGCAATGTGTAGATGACTATTTCTGCTTCCTGCAGCATCATTTATAAAGGTATCTCTTTATGGTATGTTTTGCTGTGCGCTCAATCGGTTTGTCTAATAGTTCCACATCGTAGAGCTGCGAATAAAGCGGCAACTGCGGATTAACAGTGCGCAGTATGGTACGGCGTATCTCTGCCATGTATTGCTGATGCAGTTCTTGCTCCTTACTCTTTGCTGCATGTTCCAAAACAACCAACGCCACCAACTTGCCATCGCGCACCACTACTATTGAATCTGCTACTTCCGGCAAGGCGTTTATTTTGCTTTCTATGTCTTCGGGGTGTATGTTTTCGCCATTTGGCAACACTATAATATCCTGCCCTATGCGACCGGTTACGTACAGGTAGCCATCTTCGTCCATATATCCTGCATCGCCTGTGTGCAGCCATCCGTCTGCGTCAATCTTCTGCGCTGTGGCTTCAGGGTTCTTGTAATAACCTAACATGACATTCTCACCTTTGACAAGTATTTCACCTTCTTCAGAAATGCGGCAGCAAAGAGTGTCAACAACTTTCCCCGATGAGCCATTGCGGTATTGAGAAAACGGAGACAAACTGATTAGTGCTGCCGTCTCAGTAAGACCATATCCCGGTGCAATAGGGATGTTGGCGTGAACCAAAGCATCTTCTGTAGTCTTTGAAAATTCTGCACCGCCAATTACCAGATATTCTAACCATTGTGTTATGAGAGGAATTAATGGTTTCACTTTTCCATTTATGAAGGCAGATGCTATTGCAGGAACGACAGAAACGGAATAAGGTTTAATAGCGAGGAGTGCTTTTAGCAATCCTTCAAATGTAAATTGATTGCGGAACAAATATACATGGCATCCATAATGGAAGGGAGTTAAAATTTGAGTACCAAGAACATAGGCGTGCGCTAAGGGCAGAAACGACATGACATTTTTATTGTTGTGAATTTTACATGTGTTTACTACACCAATATTTGAAGAACTTATATTCAGATACGACAACATTACACCTTTAGAAATACCGCTTGAACCGGAAGTAAAGCATATAGTGGCCAAATCGTCGGGATTGCGGGGAGGAATGTTTATGTTTTCCTTGCTGCAATCCTGTATAAGTTTGATATCGGGAGTGGAATCATTTTCTCTAATCAGTGAGAAATCATCCAATGAAACGACATGTTCAATCTTTGGCAGTGAATATACTTTCAGTATGTCCCATAAAACCTTATCAGTAATCAATGCTTTGGCATCTGAGAAATCTATTTGGTATGCAATATCTTCCGGCGATTGGGTTTGCATGATATTAACAGATACCCCCTGAAAGGCAGCAATAGCAAGATAACTTACCACCCAGTTGGCACTATTGCTTCCGCAGATGGCAATGTGGTCGCCTTTCTTAAGACCGAGCGCACGGAACATATCGCCCAGGTGCATCATCTGAGCGTACATCTCGCCGTAGGTATAGTTGTTTCTACGCGAAGTGTCGTGAGCCGAACCTTCGTCGGTAAGATAAAAGTCGGTCAGCGCAGGCTCATTCCAATTATCACGGATAGTGTCTGCCAAGATGTCGAGATAATTACGTGTCATAGTTTTTGATTTTGTTCAATATAGTCGTATAAGTCGTTTATCGTTACAATAGCTTTTATCTGCGGCATTATGATAGGGCAGCAGAATGTCTGTTCTACGAAAATTGCAATCGAAACTGCATCAACGCTGCTGATACCGATATCCCGTTTGAGTTCTGTGTCGGGCAGTATCAATTTTGCATCGATGTCTAACTCATCTATTAAAAACCGATTGGTTTGTTCTATTATGTTCTGTCGTGTCATTATTTATTTATCAATACTATAATATCGCTTCCACCGCAGAGGAAGTGCCCTAAGTCCTGTCCTTGTTTAACTTCTGCACCTATCCGTATGTCTTCGCTCAGCCTTATCGACCCCACTTGTGCTACACCAATTGGAATAACAGCTATTAACTGTCTTGATTCCTGATTCTTGACTCCTGACTCTATCACAATTGCCACGCGTTTCTCTATCATCTGATAGCCGAGGTTCTCATCGTATCGGTAGCGATAGCGGTTTTGCTGTGCATCCCATATTATCCCGCCGCCGCTTGTGAGTTGCCCGTCTATCTCTTGTATGTCAACAATTTTGCCGTCAACGGGCGAGTGGAAATGGTGGTAGTTGTACATGTCGAGCGTGATATGCGTAAAACCGCCGTTGGCAAACGCTTCGTTATAACGGCTGTTGCCCAACAAGGCTTTTATGTCAAAGATATCAGTTGTTTTTATTGCTTCGGGCAGTTGCAGGCAGTTGTCGGCATCAATCGGTAGCCATGGGTGCTGTTGCCCCTCGGCAACGAATGCAGGAGTGGATTGCTGCGCTGCTAACCGGCGCGAGAAGAAGTCGTTCCACGAGTGCCAATTCTCAGGCGATTCGTACTTATCAGTATTGAGTTCGAAAAGCGGGTCAGATTTTGTCAGTTCGTAATACTCGTTGTTCCAACTCTCGCTTGAGTTGAGATGTTCCGCCCATGCAGCGTTATATTGTTTTATCCATTCGGCTATTCGTGGTTCGTATTGCAAGTCGCCGAAAAGGTAATAGAAATAGCCTGTTGCTTGGTCGATGTGGCGAAAGAGTCCTTGCTCCTTCAGCGCAGCGGTCTTTATTCCTTGCTCTTTGCTCTTTGTTCCTTCAGCGCAGCGGTCTTTGCTCTTTGCTCCTTGCTCCAGTCCTTCCCACGGCATTGAGGTTAGAAACCTTTCCAACCACGCATAC